>NZ_JBALLY010000103.1:12619-23931 GCF_036963045.1 Bacillus sp. JJ864
AGAATTGAAAATTTTAGAAGAACTACTAAAATTTATAGAAAATAATGCTCAAAACACATTGATTCTTCGTAGTTTCTTTCAAGATTGGTTAAAAGAATTAAACAGCACCCAAAATATTACTTTTAATGATATACAAAATTTGATTATTAAAAGTGAAAAAAGGATGAATAAAAATGAATAAATTGTTAGTTGATAATATATCTAAAAATTATGGAAATAAAATAGCGCTAGAAGGATTATCTTTAGAACTTTCTAATGGTATTTTCGGATTACTTGGGCCAAATGGTGCAGGGAAAACAACATTGATGCGAATTTTAACAACGCTTACACCTCCGACAAAAGGAGAGATAACTTTAGGAAACATTAATTGGAACGAAGTTCAAAAAGTAAGAAATATTATTGGATATTTACCACAAAAATTTTCCCTTTATAAACATATAAAGGTACGTGAAGCGTTACTACACATAGCAACTTTAAAAGGAATTAAATATAACAAAGAAAAACAAGTTGATGAGTTATTAAAGAACGTAAACCTGATCGAACAACAATCAAAAAAAATTGGACAGTTATCAGGAGGAATGGTAAGAAGAGTGGGTATTGCACAAGCCATGTTAGGACAGCCTAAGCTGCTAATTGTGGATGAACCAACTGCAGGGCTTGATCCTGAAGAAAGAGTTAGATTTCGTAAATATCTTAGACAACTAGGAAGAGACTCGATAGTTATTATCTCTAGTCATATTGTTGAAGATATCGAAGCAACTTGCGAGAAAGTTGGTATTTTAGGAAAAGGGAAACTTTTATCATTTGGTAGCATTGAACAAATTGCAAATTTTGCAAAGAATGTAGTATGGGAGATTCATGCCGAAGATAAAGATTTTTATGATTTATCCGAAGAGTTAAATGTTATTTCAAGCTATAAACAAAATAATGGATATAAAATACGTTTTTTGGCTAATACTCCCCCTCAACATGCATATCCGTGTACACCAACTCTTGAGGATGGATTTTTATATTTGGTAAAGAAGCAATCACATGAAATGTAGATTGAATTTGTTATTTGATTGGAAATCAATGGGTTTTGTGGCTTATGCTCCTCTATTAATATTTATTTTTATATTTTATTATAATTCAACTGTTGAGAGTAATCTTCATATGATAATCCCAGTTTTGGAATATACAATCCCTGCTTTTTCAGCTTGGTGGAGCATTTTCTTATTACAAGATATTCTTGAAGAAGAAGGAACAGAATCTATTCTCAGTTATCCTGTTTCGAGATGGAATTTGGGATTTATTAGATTAAGCATATTTTTCTTAATATACGTTTTGTTAATTGCTAGTGTCATTTTTACTATACAATATCAAATTGAGAATAACATATTTTTTTCTTTATTATATCAGTTAAGTATAGAATCGTTTTTCTTTTCAGGTTTAGGATTTCTTAGTATGGTAATGACTACTAACTCAGGCTGGTCACTTGGAATAATTATTTTATATGTAAGTACACAAATATTAACTAAAGGAAGCTTTCTGCCTTTTACAAATATTTATCTTTTTAATGATAGAATCTTATCATTACCAAATCTACTAAACTGGAGTATAGCTGTATTAGTTATTAGCTGTCTATGTTGGTTGGGAGCACAAGTTATATTAAATCATTTCAAGAAGTTCTACTAACCCGATGAAGAAATTCATACAAAACGTCATCCTTTCTCATTTTTCTTGCGTAGAAAGAATGTAACTACTCAGTCACTCTATGAAAAACCGATAGAAAAGCATTTTTTTAAGTGGTCGAGAGGGACTGGCTATGTATAGTAGCGATCAGGACCTTTTCCTGCCACGCGCAAAGTTTTAAAACAAAGAATAGCTGAGTAGTTACTAAGTTTTGTACTTATCCTTGTAAGTGCATACATCGTCTTAAGAAGAATAAAGATAGTGGGAAGAAAATCCCCACTAATGAATTTAGCTCATCCTTGAAGCAGCTTGTAGATATCTTCTTTTACAGGAATAGAAGATATCGCTCCTTTTCCTGTTGTAGTAAGAGCCCCGCTTGCGTTTGCAAATGTTAATATCTCCTGCCAATGCATATGAAGCACCTCTTCTATATTTTGTTGCCTTACGTTTTTCTCTAACAATTTATATAAGAAACCGCCAATAAATGCGTCTCCTGCACCTGTTGTATCCTGCACTACAACACGATACCCCTTGGATTGATACTGTTTATCCTTCATATATAATGAAGCACCTTGCGCTCCTTTTGTATAAACTACAACTTTTACATCTCCTACAAACAAGGACTCAATCGCCTCTTTTGGATCAGAAATGCCCGTAATAAACTCCAGCTCTTCATCTGAAATTTTAACAATATGTGCAAGCGGAATAAATTCCAATATTGTTTTTCTACAATCCTCCGCATGTTTCCAAAGTGGGAGACGTACGTTAGGGTCGAAGCTGATAATCCCACCTTTTGCTTTCGCAGAGCGGATCGCCTTCATATGCGCATATTTCATCGGGCTTTCTACTAAATCGACAGAACAAAAATGAAGAATATCACCTTTTTCGAACCATCTTTCATCTACCTCATTTTCATGAAACAACAAATCTGCCGAAGGATTGCGATAAAAGGAAAAATCACGTTCTCCATCTTCGCGTAACGAGACGAAAGCTAGGCCTGTATTGGCTTCGTTCGTTCTTGTAACCTTGTCTGTATTTACGCCCACTTCTTGTAATTGTTCTAAAAGGAAATCACCAAATGCATCAGTTCCTAACTTTGTAAGCATATATGACTTTCCTCCGTACTTTGCAACTGCAGCTGCTACATTCGCAGGTGCTCCTCCAGGAACTCGTTGAAACTCTACTACATCTTTTAAAGCCTTTCCTTTTTGAATAGGAATGAAATCAATTAAAACTTCCCCGATTGCATATAAGCTCTTCATACATTCCACCTCTTCTTATTCATAATCCCATTTTGTTGCTTGGAAGGATACACTTCCTTCTTCCGCAAAAAAATAAATTTCTTTGCTGTCGGTTCTTGGAAATATACGACTGGTAAATACCTCTTCTCCATCATTTATAAAAATCTCAACAGAAGATGTATCTACAAATAAATGGAACTTAATCGTTTGTGCATCTACTGAACATTTTCTCTTTGTTCCATAAGATTCTCCCACAGCTTCTCCTGAATGTGTACGATCTAGTATTACTTTCCTCTCCACAGCATCATACTTAATTACTGTTCTCTCATTTTCACTCACTCGAAATGCAATTCCATATTCAGTTGCACTCTCATTTTTTAACTCACAAATCATCTCATATGCTGTTCCCGTAAATCCATCATACATTTTCTGTTCACTGCGAATCGTATCTTTTATTTTATATTGCTGTTTACGAAGTGCTTGAAGTTCCTTTATTGGACGTTGAATAAGCTTGTCTCCTCGAACAAGTAATTCTCTTGGTATCGTCAAACAATGCGCCCAATCGTTTTTATCAGTTGGATAACTTATTTCCGGCAATCCCATCCACCCAACTAAAATACTCCGCCCTTCTGAATTCACCATTGTTTGAGGAGCATAAAAATCAAATCCTCTGTCCAGCTCCTGGAAGAAACCATGAGACATGGATAATTGTTTCACATCCAGCTTGTCTCCAAGAATATATCCAGATTGATAAATGTTGTGATAGTGATCTCCTTTAGGTTTTAGACCTTGCGGGGAAAAAAGGAGAACTCCTCTGTCATGTAACTCGAAATAATCTGGGCATTCCCACATATAACCGAAATATTTCAAACTTGTTTGCAATTCTCCTTCATAGTTCCAATGTAGTAAATCAGGAGATTGATATAATACTACACATCCTGTTTCATCTTCTCGCTGCGCTCCAATAACCGCATAAAACATATTGTCTTTTTTCCAAACCTTCGGATCGCGAAAATGGTCTGTATACCCATTTGGAACTTCATGAATGACCGGCTGTTCTAACTTTTTAATGTTTCCTGTTTCATCCATGATCGCAATACATTGATAAGGTTTTCTCACCCATTTTTCATCACGAGTATTGCCGGTATAAAATAAATACAATTTCCCTTCATGCTCAATTGCACTTCCAGAATAAGCGCCGTGACTGTCATAATCATTTGTTGGTTCAATCCCTATACCTACATTTTCCCAATGAACAAGATCTTTTGATTTCGTATGATACCAATACTTTAAACCATGCACAGGGCCAAGCGGGAACCATTGGTAAAACAAATGGTATTCACCATTATAATAAGAAAATCCGTTCGGATCATTTAGCAAACCCGTTTCTGGCTGTATATGAAACGTTTGCCGCCAAGAACAATTATTTACTCTTGCTTGTAATTTCTGAATTTCTTCTGAGCTTACCTCCTCAATCCGGCGATAACGCTGTTTCCTTGTCCATACCATTTCTATCAAACTCCCTTAATAATATAGAGGAGAATGAAATCATCCTCCTCTATTCGTTACCATTAATTAAGCTGCCTCTTTTTGAGAAGAGTTGCTTCCCTTCTTTTCTGTTCTTTTTGCTAAAATAATCGTTACTGCAAAAGCAATGATAAAGGAAATTACCATTCCGATTACATAAGGAATAATGCAGTCTGGTCTAATTGAAATAATACCAGGTAAACCAGCAGCTCCTAATGAAATTGCTTTTACCTTGTAAAAAGTTATAAAAGCAGATGCAACTCCTGAACCTATAATAGCTCCTATAAACGGATATCTTAGTTTTAAATTGACCCCAAACATCGCTGGCTCTGTAATACCTAAAAGTGCTGAAATTCCCGCTGCTGACGCAACACCTTTCACTTTTTTATCTCGTGTAATAAGGAAGACTGCAAGCGTTGCTGCACCTTGGGCAACGTTAGACATTGTTGCAATTGCGAATATAAATGAACCGCCTGTTTTTGCAACATCAGCTAGTAATTGCGTTTCGACTGCAATAAAACTATGATGCATACCTGTAATCACTATTGGTGCATAAAGGAGCCCAAAGATCCCGCCACCAATAAATCCAGTTGTATCGTATAACCAAACGATTCCATCTGTTAACAGATTTCCCGCATAACGTGTAATTGGCCCTACTGCTGTAAATGTTAATAAACCTGTAATAAAAATCGTTAATAAAGGTGTAAGAAGATTATCAAGTGCTGTTGGAATTACTCTTCGTAAATATGTTTCTAATTTTGCTAGAATAAATGATGACACAAGAACTGGTAATACTGTACCTTGATATCCTACTTTTTCAATACTTATACCAAATATATGCCAAGCGGGTACTTTATCAGCTAGCAAAGCTGCTCCATATCCATATCCATTCAATAAATCAGGATGGACCATTAACATGCCTAGAGCTGCTCCAAGATAAGGATTCCCTCCAAATCGTTGTGTTGCCGAGAAACCAATTAAAATTGGTAAGAATACGAATGCTGCATTTGCAAATGTATTAATAAGTGCTGCTAAATCTGTTATTTGAGGATTTGCTTCTACTAATGATTTCCCTGCAATAAATAAATCTTTTGCTGTTAATAGATTATTAATCCCCATTAATAATCCGCCAGCTACGATAGCTGGAATAATAGGAACGAAAATATCTGAAAGCATTTTCACAAATTGTTGTAGCGGATTTAATTTCTTTGTTCCAGCAGCTTTCACATCTTTTGTAGACATCTCAGAAAGCTCTGTTAATTTCGCCAATTCTTTATACACTTCGTTTACAGTTCCTGAACCAATAATAACTTGAAACTGTCCACCCGTAGAAAAAGTTCCCTTCACCGTATCCATACTATCAAGTTTCTTTTGATCAACTTTTCCTTCATCATGTAACACTAAACGTAAGCGGGTTGAACAGTGTGCTGCTGCTGAAACATTCTCTTTACCGCCAATTGCTTCCAAAATTTCTTTTGCGATTTGATTGTAGTTCATAATGCTCCCCCTTTATTATAGTATTTTTTGGAACCGGTTCCAAATGTAAGTTAATGAAAAACCAGCCCTTTGGAACCGGTTTCAATTAGATTATATGACTGCTTTTATATATTGTCAACGCTTTCTCTTTCAATTATTTCATATTTTGATATTGAAATTTTCTCTATCTCTTCTTCATTTATGAGCTTTACAATATTTCTAGCTGCCCCTTGTCCAACTTCCTTGTAATAAAATTTCACAGTGGTTAAAGTGGGATGAATCACTCCTGTCACTTGATATCCACCAAACCCAGTAATAGATACATCTTCAGGTACTCGTAAACCTTTCATATATGCCGCCTTTAATGCACCGAGGGCAATGTTATCTGTTGCACACACTAAAATAGAAGGATGAAATTCTTCGATAATCTCCGATGCTGTTTGAATCGCGTCTTCGATATTAAAACTTGTTTCATAATATTTCACTTCACAATCCTCTTTTGTATCTATTGCTTTTTTAAACCCCTGCTTTCGGTTTACACCAACTGCAATGTCATGTTCTGTTACACCTAAATAACCGATTCTTCTATGTCCCTTTGTATGGATATATTCTCCTATATGATAAGCCGCCCCGTAATCATCATGAATGAAACTGTACACTTCATTATGCTGTTGTCCAACAAGTAATACTGGTATATCAATTTTGCGAAAAGCTTCTATATGCTGATCTGTAACTTGAGTAGCCAATACAATAATTCCTGCAACTTTTTGATTTGCCAATGTATAAATGCTTTCAATTTCTCGTTCTAAATCTTGGTTGGAATTGGATATTAACATTTGATAATTTAGTTCTTTCAACTGCTCATCAATGCCGATTAATGTTAACGATGAAGCATAGGAATCCAAACGTGGTACGATTGTACCAATAATATTTGTTTTCTTTGCCTTTAAACTTTGAGCAAACGTATTTGGAACATATCCTGTTTCTTGAATCGCACGCTTAATTTTCTCTTTTGTCACATCACTAACAGAACCGCCATTCAAATAGCGAGAAACTGTACTCTTTGCAACCCCCGCTATTTGAGCGATATCAGAAATTGTTTTTTTCATTCTTTCATCTCCATCTTCATATACGATTGTTAATCATATCATCTGTTTTTATTCTAGTCTCCTATGTTGAAAAATAAAAGTTATATATCACTTTCTATATAAATCCAAATATAAAAACCGACATAAAACTATTCTTTTTCGGTGGGCGAGAGCATCTGGCCATACATAGAAGCGGTCAGTACCCTTGCCTGCCACATGCAATGTAAAACAAAGGGAGAAAGCAAGTGCAGGTTCCTTTTCTTCTGCATAGCCGCAATCTAGATGTCGAAAAATGAAAATGAATTCATATACTGACAAAGCGCCTATATACGAGAGTGCCTTAACGCTCATCAAGGTTTAAAACAAAATGAAAAAACAAGTACAAAGCACATCCGCATTCCCACACTCCGAAAACCAAACCTTACAATTTTGTAAGGTTAATGTAATAATCAGGAATTGTTCCTGATTTATGTTTTTCTGTAAAATAATAGATACAAAGGTTATTCAAATTATTTTCAGGGGGAACAATCGTGAAAAAGGGCATCATCGTACTAGTAATCTTATACATATTCTTAACTGTACAAACAATCTCTTCACTTTTTGGAAAGGAACATTATAATGATGCTGTAAACAAATTAAAAGAAACAAAAGAAGTAACCTCCTTTCAAACAGCGAAAGACGGTGTAATCCTATTAAAGGGGAACATCACGGCTGAACAGCCAGTTACAGATGAAACAAAAGTAAATAAAGAATTTGCCTTACTCGAAAAAAAATCTTATAGAAGAAAAAAAGCAAGTTGGAAAACTACAGATACAGAAAAGCATATTCCTGCGCACCTTTCTGTAAATGGTGAGTCACTTCCTACTCTAAAAGAAAAAGAAGTTCGCTTGGCAATCGAGCCGATTCCACTTTCTTCACAAGACGTTACGACAACTGAGGATTACACATTAAAAAAAGACGATACACAATTAACGATACATAGTAAAGGCTATCGCTATCACGGGATTGAAAATAACACGGTAGCTCTCATTTTTGGAGTTAAAAAAGGAAACACACTTGAAGGCTATAATGGTTCTGAAATTATAGTAGGAAAAACGAAAGAAGAAATCACAAAAAATATGAAAATGAAAACACTCTTCGAAAAATATGCACCATTTGCTTGGCTCATTTTCACACTTATCCTTGTTAGTTACGGTATACATCGTTCTCGTAAAAAGAAAAGGCTTTTCTCATAAATTGTTGTTTTTTGCGATAAAAATAAGACCTCGGATCAAATCGAGGTCTTATTTATTATATGAACTATAGCGATATTAATCTTCATCACGATTTCCAACTTTAAACAACAATCCAAATAAATGCACAAGATAGAATCCGGAAATCAGCTTCGCGAATGTAAATATTTACTGAAATTTTATTTTTTGCGCACATTCGCATTTAGAATATTTTTGCATTTCCTGATAGTTTGTTTGATTTGCTGATTTTCAAAAAAATAAACCTCTGTACCTGACCAAATAAAAACCCAACACACAATGCTTAATACTCCTGCAATATAGGCATGACTGCTTGAAAGCTTCAAGTATAACACCCCAACGATAATACCAACCACAAACAAAGCAATAGCCTTTTTGACATTTCTAGCATATATATATTCCTCTTCATCCAAGAGATTAGAAAAAGTATTCAATGTGGCAGTCTTCAATGACTTTTCGTCAAAATCATTCTGACCGAAAAAAGATATTTCTATGTCTCTTCTTTTGCCACTGTGCAGCTTTGACAAAAGAAAATCTTCAAGGTCAGAGCTTAGGTGAACATCATCTGGGCTATAATATCTTGAAAACGGAGTATCCGTTTCATCTAAATAGATATTTATACTTAATTCATCTTTCATGTTAACCCTCCTTTGAATCCAATTTACTATGTATATAAGTTAAAAAACGACATAAAAACTCCTTTCCTTTTGGGGAGACGAGAGCATCTGGCCATGCATAGAAGCGGTCAAGGCCCTTTCCTGCCACATGCGAGGTTTAAAACAAAACAAAACAAAGGAGAAAGCCAGTAGCGGTCATCGAAAAATGAAAATGGATGTATATAGTTGAAAGTCAACCTTTTATCAGTATGGTCAAGATCGTAACAATTCTTACGAAAACAGCGAAAGAAAAAAATAGCATCATATAATAAAAAATTATCTGTCATTTTTTTATCAACAAAAACCGAATATCAAAAATCCTTGAGATAAAAGAAACTTTCAAAAATGTAACTATGTGAATTAAATATCACTACTTCAAGCACAAAATTTTGGAAGATAAAATCAAGTTGAAATAACATTTTCAAAATACAGGAGGTCTTTAACATGAGTAAACTGAAAAAATTTGCAGGAATCGCATTCGCAGGTGCTATCGGATTAAGTACAATTTCTATCCCTCACGTTAGCGCAGAAGAAAAATCTATTACTAACTACAACCAAGAAAAAGTTGCTTTTAATGAGACATTTCATTTATCTATGGAAAATCAACAGAATACTAGTTTAAAACTTGCAGCTAGCGCTAATTTAAATGTTAATGTTGATGTCCTAGGTATCGCTGATAGAATTAGAGATGCTGTCAATGCTAACGCTAACCGTTCCGGATTTGTAAAAAATGTAATGGAATCAACTTTTTACTCAGCAGGTCAGCGATATAATGTAATGGTTTTTAATTTAAATCAAGGGTATGTTGAACAATTTAGAGGAGTTAAATTTTATGGTTCAACAAATTATAATGGAACAATTTACGGCATATGGGTGTTTGAAGACGGTGAATTCACCAATGAAGGAGATGGTGGATGGATTAACTGGGCATTTAAAGGTTGGTTTGATCGCAATGATAAGCATGTAAAATTTTATCGCCCATAATGTAATTCCATTCCCTTTGGATACAATCCAAGGGGAATTTTCATAAACAAAGAAATTTGATGAAACAAGTCTTGGAAAGAGGAACACTTTTTTCAGTTCGAAGCATCCTTTTCACATGAAAGAGCAGTGCATGATAGGCTGAACTGTCTTGCAAATTCCCTTATATAAGATCATCTCATACCTAGTAATCATACATATTAACAAAGAGATAACATGTATGCTATATATCCATTTTAAATTTTCGACATATAAGTCGTTGCTATGTAGAATACAACATGACCGCTACTTGCTTTCTCCTTTTGTTTTAAACCTTGCATGTGGCAGGAAAAGGCCTTGACCGTTTCTATGCATGGCCAGATGCTCTCGCCCGCCTAAAAAGAAAGAGGTCTTTTATGTCGATTTTTTAATTTGTATTTATATAGATACAACTCACTTTCCATAAAATAAAAAATCCTAAAGGCTACAAGCCTTTAGGATTTATCAATTATTCTGCTTCAGAAAACTTTCCATATTGACGCTTATGCATCCAAGTTAATGTACCAATTGTTCCAAGTGATAACAGAACAATAAAGATCATTAAAATGCCTGCGCTTTGCCACATAAAGCTGAAGTCTCCGCTTGAAACAACCGCTTTAAATCCTGATACAGAATATGTCATTGGGAACCATGCGTTAAAGATTTGCAGCGGTTTCGGAATTAACTCAAGTGGGAATGTACCTGCACTTGTTGTTAATTGTAAAATCAATGTCAAGATCGCAACAAAGCGCCCTGCATCGCCGAAAGTCGTTACTAAAAATTGAACTAACGCAATAAAAGATAAGCTTGTAATGATACTAAACAATATGAAATATGGAACACTTTGTACTTCAACACCTAACCAAAGCAGTAATACTGCATCTGCCACAAGTGCTTGAATGATACCAACAGCAAGTAGGACACCAAATTTACTAATAAACCAGCTAAATCCTGATTTCGGTACCCCTACTGTTTCACGTAATGGGAACACGATAGATAATAACAGTGCCCCAACGAATAAACCAAGAGATAAGAAGTACGGTGTAAAGCCTGTTCCGTAGTTTGGAACTTCTGCCACTTTCTCAGTTTTCACTTTCACCGGACTAGCGAACATATCATATTTGTTCTCGTCACCTTTTGTTTCACTTGTTTTCTCAGCACCTTCGCCAAGTTTTGTTGCTAGTTCTTTTGAACCGTCTGTTATTTTTCCAGAACCGTCTTTTAAACTAGTTAGCCCACTTTGGAAATCTCCTTTTGGATCTACGAATTGACCTAGGCCTCCTGTGATTTGCTGAGAACCATTTAATAACTTACCTAAATTCGTTTGTAATTCTCCTTTTGGATCTACAAATTGACCTAGGCCTCCTGTGATTTGTTGTGAACCAGCATATAAAGCATTTACTC
>NZ_JBALLY010000103.1:23986-37768 GCF_036963045.1 Bacillus sp. JJ864
GTTTGCGAGTGGGCCTGCATTGCTTGCTAGTTCATTTAAACCACCTGTGATTTTTCCTGAGCCAGCTGCTAATTGATTTAGGCCAGTTTGGAATTTTCCTTTTGAATCTACTAACTGGCCTAGACCGCCCGTGATTTTTCTTGATCCATCTGCTAACGGACTGATTCCTTTGTCTAATCTATCTGCTCCATTTGCGAGTTTCGTTGCACCAGCTTCAATTTTTCCAGCACCATTTTCTCCAGCTAACCCTTGTACGCCTTGTGCAACTCCAACTGTTTCTTGTGAAACTTTTTGACTATTCGCCATTGCCTCTTGGATAGCAGGCTCTAACTGTTTTCTATATTCTTCTGGTAAAGCTTTAATCTTTTCGTTTAAATCTCCTAAATTAGCTGTGACCGCCTTAGCATCTCCTGCTGTTTTACTTGCAAAACCATTTAATCCTTCAGCCTTTTTCTTCCATTCAGATACTCCTTGTGAAAGTCCAGAAGCTCCTGAACTTATATCTTGTGTACCTTTTTGAACTTCTTTTAATCCATTTGTAATTTCTTGTGAACCACTCAATAACTGCCCTAAACTTGATTGTAATTCTCCTTTTGGATTAATTAACTCATTTAAACCACCTGTGATTTGTTTTGAGCCATCAAGTAACTGATTCACTCCACCTGGCATCGCGTTTACCTTACTATTTAATTCACCTAAACCATTTGTGATTTGTTGTGATCCTCCTAGTAACTGATTCATCCCACCTGGCATACCGCTTACTTTACTATTTAACTCGCCTAAGCCATTTGTAATTTGATTAGAACCAGTTGCTAATTGACCCATTCCATTTTGGAATTTTCCTTTTGAATCTATTAACTGACCTAAGCCGCCTGTCAGTTCACCCGATCCAGTTGCTAACTTATTCAATCCATCATTTGCTTTCCCAGATAACTCACCTAAACCATTTGTAATTTTCCCTGATCCATCATGAAGCTGACCAGCTCCATCACTCGCATCAGCAAAGCCTTTCGAAACATCTTTTAATGAATCAAACATTGTCTCTGCATATGTTTTTGTTACTGAAGCTGATACTTCGCCTTTAATTTTTTCAATGGCTGATCCACCGATTTGTGAAGATAAGAAGTTTAAGCTTTCGTTTGGAATGTACTCTAGTTTTGATTTTTTAGGGTTTGCATCCAACAATGTTGTTGTATTTTTGGAGAAGTCGCTTGGAATGCGGACTGTCATGTAATATTTACGATCGTCCATTCCTTTTTTGGCTGTTTCCTCGCTGACAAACTCCCATTTGAAGCCGTCCTTTTCTTTCAAGTTCTTAACAAGTTCTTTACCGGCTTCAATCGGTTTTCCATTATACACTACACCTTCATCAAGGTTTACAACTGCAACTGGTAAATCATCTAATTGTTTATATGGATCCCAAAACGCCCATAAAAACATACCAGCGTACAATACTGGAATAAATAAGACCGCAATAATTGGAATTAAGATTTTTTTGCTTTTGATAATCGTAGCAAACTCTTTTCCAAGCAGTTTCCATCCTCGCATTGTTTACTCCTCCTTTTTAAATAATTGACTGTTTTGTTCATTTAGTCAGTTTTTGTAAAAAAAAGAAGAAAATAACGACCCATTCATCTTCTCGTATATGTTGCTATTTTCTTGCAATTCTCCCTCCACCAACTAATGACCGAATCATTCAATTGGTCATATTTTATAATAATAAGAGGATTATCTCATTTTGACAATCCTTTTAATAAATATAATTCAAAAAGTTCAGCGATATGCTCTTTTTCTAACGGTTTATGATGTTTTTCCCAATCAAAAATAAGAGATATATACAGACGAACCATGATAAATGCTGTAATTTCTGGATCACATTTCATAATTTCGCCTTTTGCAATTGCAGTTTCAAGATGAGATTTAATATACGTAATAATTGTGGAATCCAGTTGCTGCATCACATCTTGTACTTCTTTTGTTCCCATATCTCGCTCTTCTTGAATGAGCTTAATCATAAGTTGATGATCTTTTCGAAACTCTAAAATGCTATATAAAGCACGATGTACGTTTTCAAAAAATGGTACATTTGAATCGATAGCCATGTCGGCTACTTGTTTCATTTCTGCAGTTAAATTAGAAATAATTTCACCAAATAACTCTTCCTTATTTTTGAAAAACGTATAAATTGTCCCTTTCCCAACATTGGCTAGCTTTGCAACTTGATCCATCGTTGTTGCTTTATAACCAAATGCAGAAAAAGATTTTGTTGCCGCTTCAATAATTGCCCGTTTTCGATCGACTGCCACGTTTCCACCTCCGAAATGACCATTTGAACAATTCGGTCATATAGTACGTTTATGATATTACCATAGCTTACCAATGTTTTCAAGTTTTATTTTCGGTTACATTATAACAAAATGTGATAATGAAGGGAAAAACTATTATATCGTCCCAAGTGAATCCCCTTATCAAGGTTTAACATTTGAAATGAATGAAAGGAGAAGGTATTAACCTTCTCCTTTCTTATAATTACTATAATATCATCTATCTTTAACAGCTTTTACTTTAACAATTACACTGATTACCCAAATCCCCACACTTATAACAAAGGCGATAGACCATACAGGAAACTTATGAAAATCAAATGCGAACAAAAATACAAATACCACCAAAAACAAGAGTGTCGTATCAATTGCATTCACCATTTTTTTCATAACAGACAATGAAAGAAAAGCCTACAAATCCTTGTGAAGGTTTCTTTTAGCCCTTCTTTCATTTTTCACCTCCTCTGTTCTTGCTCATCCCATTATACGTTCTATAAGATGGAAAATAACCCTGCTCCTTTTGTTTTAAACATGGAATGTGGTAGAAAAAGGTCCTGACCGCTCCTATGCATGGCTAGTCCCTCTCGCCCATTTAAAAAAATGCTTTTCTGTCGGTTTTTCATGAAGTAACTGAGTAGTTACACAAAAAGCAAGATAATCATTTCATCCATATATACATAATTACCAAAACACACTACTTTAAGCATATACTCTATATAACAACACCTTATATATAAAACAACAAAAAGAAACACACTCGCTCTCCATATAAACGAGTGTGTTTTTCTCCTGCTACTAGTCATAGTTTTTCTTTCTTACGAAGCTTTCTTCAAATCAATTTGTGCAAGCACTGGATCATGATCACTCATGCGGCCATTCTCTTCCATAATGTTCGAGTTTAAATGAACTGGATCAACAATTGTGTGCGGTGCGATGTTATTCGTTACGAAAATATGGTCTAATACTTGAGCGTTCCCATCATGAATATATGTGTAACGATTTTCTTGTGGAACTGTTTCAAGCATTTCTTTCATAATGTCGCCTTTTAATGCTTGCATTGGTTTGGAAAATTCAAAGTCGTTCATATCACCCAGGGCAACAACTGGTGCGTTCGCATGTCGCCCTTGAATGCCTTTTACAAAACCATTTACTTC
Organism: Bacillus sp. JJ864; assembly: GCF_036963045.1. Lineage (NCBI taxonomy): Bacteria > Bacillati > Bacillota > Bacilli > Caryophanales > Bacillaceae > Bacillus > Bacillus sp. JJ864. Next base: position 27,465 of record NZ_JBALLY010000103.1, read on the forward strand.
CTCAGCAAGCTGCACGCGTTTTGCTTCACTTTTTAATACAAGCGGCTGAATTTTTCCAAACGGAGATGCGTCTCCTAATTTAGAGTTTAAGTGATTGGAAATCACAACGATATTTTGTCCTTGGAATGTAAATTCAGCAGCTAACGGTTTACGTGTATCGTCAAATAATGCATTGTTTTCTCCAATTCGGACAGCGTTTTTCTCAAGTAAAACTGGCTTTTGTGCTAGTTTCACGCGGGATGGATTATAGAAGAAACCAACGCGAATATTCGCTCCTGGTGCACCGCCATCTTTATTATTTTCCGGTGCAATTTCTACATACTCATACTTTGGTCCGCGAATTTCTTGAATGGCATCAATTAAACGCTGTGCACTAAGTTTTGCGTCTGTTGTGCCATCATTAACCGTTCCATTGTTATCTTGCATTTCTTGAACACCAATAATATCTGGCATTTTTAAATTGTATTTAATAGCGTAAGCAAGACGTCTTACTTTCTCATCGGATGTTTCTTTTTTATTTGCTGAGAAGTTCTCAATGTTATATGTTGCAACTGTTAGTTTATCAAGGCGCGGTTGAATATTGGCACCAAGTTGTTTAAATCCGCCGTCTTGCAGCGCTGGAAGATCCCCAATTGGTGAAATGCGATAGTTTCCGTAATCATAACCGACGATACCTGTTATATCTCCAAGAAGTTGATCCCCTGCTTTTGCGACATAATTACGCGCTACTTTAATAGAAAGGCGTTCTGGATTTGCATTGTCAGCTTGCAAAAGCGGCGTTCCGAATTTTGTTGTTACTTTTTGGCTGCCATTTGCAGTTGTTACATACAAGTTCCCATTCTTTTGCGGTCCAATAACTTTTGGCTGCGGCACTGTTACAAGCATGCCTTCTAAACTTTCATAAAAATCAATTGCATCTTCTGCTGGATCGAAAATGCCAAATCCATCATTATCAATAATTGCGTCCGGTATTTTCACACCGTTTTCTCCTACTACAACTGCTTTAGGTAATGTTTGATTACTCTCATTTACGATAACGCGCTTTGCTTTAATTTCTGTAATTGATAAGTCTGTATCAAAACGGTCTGCGTATCCTGCTCCGATAAACTCCTCTACTTGTCCATCAACAGAAACGGAATCGCCGACTTTCACGCCGCCGTCTTTTTTATAAACATAAATTCCTTCTGATGTAGCTGGATCTTCATCAGGCTGCGGATCTTGTATATAAAATCCGTTTTTATCTACTTGCGTCACAATACCAGTAACAGCTTTCACGTCTTTCCCCTTGTAAGGAGAAATATGAGATTTCCCTTGAATATCGTGAATACGAATTGGTTCATTTTTTATCATTGTAAATGAGAATGTCGCGATAGCGGAATTTTCAAGCCCCTCTTTCACGGCAACCGCTTTAATCACACTATTTTCATTCAGTATAATTTGTTCATTATAGCGAATGCTTTGAGACGTTGGATTTGATCCATCTAACGTGTAATAGATCTTCGCACCTTCTGTTACAGTTGATAATGTTACTGCTGTTCCTTTTTCTACTTCGCCCCCATTTGGACTAGCAATGACATCACTTACTTTTTGCGTTTCTTTATCTTGAAACGCATAATTTGTAACAGATTTTAACCCTGGACTGCTAAAATAACTATCTAGCGTACCTGTTAGACGAACCTTTTTCCCCATATTTTCTGGGTGATCCTTTACATTCACTGCTTTGCGAACTTCACCTATCGGAAGCTGAACAGGCATAATTTTATCAGCGTTCACTTCATCTGGCGAAGCGGCAATTGCAACGTTTGTATCACCAAACTTTGCTGGATCTTTCGTATATTTACCTGGATTTTGTGTATACCCAACAATATACCCCTCTACTACTGCTGGTTTTTTGCCTTGCTGCTGAAACAACTGAATTGCTTCATCAACAGTTAGCACTTGTTCTTGTTCGGCCTTCGCTACAACATCCGATACTAGTACAACGAATACAAGTGAAAAAAAGATAATTGCTAGCTTTTTCAAAGAAAATCCTCCCCCTAAATTTTTTCCTATTGCCTAGCATGTCTATCATAGCAGAGTTCTTTATAAAGAACATTATATTTAAATGAATTTACAAAAAATTAATCTCCAGCTGCTCGCCTATGTATATATCGAACATTATCGAAAGGTCTTTATACCTTGTCGAATCGCCGATAAAAAAGAGACTGACCAAAAATCATTTCGGTCAACCTCTCCTCTTATTACGCCATTAACTCTTTTTGATTCGTTTGTTCTAAATAAGACAATACATATTTTACGGCTGCTTCGCCTTGATCGATACAATCTGGTAATCCAGCGCCGGTATAAGAGCTTCCTGCTAAGTAAATGCCAGGTAATTCTTCGTTCATGAACTGTTTTAACGTTTTCATGCGCTCTTTATGACCGACCGTATATTGCGGCATCGCATCTTTCCAGCGGCTCACAACCACAAATTCTGGATCAGCTGTTATATCCATTGTCTTTTGCAAATCTTCTAATACGAAGCGAATCATTTCTTCATCTGTTTGTTCCACAATTGCTTCATCGCCGGGACGCCCAACATAACAGCGCAGGAGTACTTTTCCTTCCGGCGTTGTATGCGGCCATTTTTTATGTGTCCACGTACATGCTGTAATCGTAAAATCACTATTACGTGACACAACAAATCCCGTTCCTTCAATATCGCGCTGAATCGCTTCTTTCGGGAATGCTAATGCAACATTCGCCACTGATGTAGATGGAATACTACGGAAGAAGTGGAACTGTTTATATTGAGAGAGCATTGATGGCAGCCATTTATGAGATGCGGCCATCACAACCGCATCTGCTTCTATTTCTTTTCCATTGCTAAGCGTAATGTTATAGCGGTCATCGATCTTTATAATCTTTTCAACACGCGTTCCTTTCAAAACTGTTCCATCTTCTAGTCGTTCTTCAATTCCATCAACAATAGATTGTAAACCTGTTTTTAACGTTAAAAAGATTCCTTTTGTTTTTGCCTTTGTATCCTTTGGCTGTTTCGGAGCTAATGTCCGCATACCAAGGGAAATGCTGCGATACTTTTGTTCGACTTGATAGAACTGCGGGAACGTAGCCATCAAACTCATTTTATCAATATCACCGGCATAAATACCTGATAACAATGGCTCAATCAAATTTTCAACCACTTCATTTCCTAAACGGCGACGGAAAAATTGACCGAGCGATTGATCTGATACTGGTTTTGAACGAGGCAGCACAAAATCAAACCCTGCACGAATCTTTCCAATAGGAGAAAACAACCCTGAAAATACAAATGGTGTAATTTGTGTTGGAATTCCCATCATTGAACCGCTTGGAATGCTGTGCAATCGATTATTCACAAGTACAAACGATTTCCCTGTCGCATTGTTAACAAGTTGATCACCAAGTTGTAATTCACGTGCTAACCTTGCAGCACTCTCTTTTCGTTCTAGGAACGAATCCGGGCCACGTTCAATTGTAAATCCATCTTTTCTAATGGTTTTAATTTTCCCGCCAAGCCTTCCTGATGCTTCAATAAGCATCGTATCAATCGGCAAATTTTGTTCACGAATTTCTTTTTGCAAGTAATATGCTGTTGTTAAGCCGGAAATCCCGCCGCCTATAATGACTACCTTCTTTTTCACGACTGCTTCCTTCTTTCTCACTTTATGAAACTGCACTCCACTTTTTCATAACAACATCTGCTAAACAAGAAATAAATGGAGTTTTTGCATTTGGCATTTCTGGACGATAATAGTTTGCTTGAATTTCTTCTGTAACAATTTTGCATTCAATATCATTGTCATATAATACTTCTAAATGATCAGCAACAAAGCCAACAGGTGCGTATACAAAAGAAGTGTAACCATATTTCTCATGCAATTCACGTGTTAAATCCTGTACATCCGGTCCAAGCCATGGATCTGGTGTATTACCAGCACTTTGCCAGCCGACTGCATAGTTTTTCACTTCAGCTCCGCGGGCAATATAATCAGCCGTTTCACTTAATTGCTCTGGATACGGATCGCCCATTGCAATGATTTTCTCTGGTAAACTATGTGCAGATACGATAAGTACCGCTGTTTCACGCTCATCAGCTGTCATCTTTTCATATATTGCTTTTACTTCGTTTACCCAATAATCAATAAACTTCGGTTCTTTATACCAGCTGTCAATACCGTGAATTTGCAAGCCGCCAAGTTTCTCTGCTTCTTCTTGTGCTCGTCCGATATAAGACTTCACGCTGAAAGTAGAGTAATGCGGCGCAAGAACGATAGCAATTGCATCTTCAATTCCATCTTCGTGCATCTTCTTCACTGCATCTTCAATAAATGGCTCAATATGTTTTAAACCGAGATACATTTTAAATTCCACGTCATCTTGCATTTCATTTAAATACGCTTCTAATTTTGTTGCTTGTTCTAGTGTAATTTTCGCAAGAGGCGAAATTCCGCCAATTGCTTTGTATCGTTCTGTTAAGTCTTCTAACATTTCCGCACTTGGCTTTCTGCCGTGGCGAATGTGTGTATAATAACGTTCGATATCTTCTTCTTTATTCGGCGTTCCATATGCCATCACAAGTAAACCGATTTTCTTTTTCATGCAGTCCTCTCCCTTACTTCGCCAGCTGTTCTCTTGAATAGTCATGTATAAATGCAGTCATTCGTTTTAACGTGTCTGGATTCACTTCTGGGAAAACACCATGTCCTAAGTTAAATACATACCCTGGCTGCTTCATTCCTTGATCTAAAATCGCTTTGACATGTGTTTCAATCACATCCCACGGCGCAAGTAAAATGGATGGATCTAAATTTCCTTGGACAGCCTTTTGGATGCCGCGTGCACGCGCTTCTTCAATCGGCAAACGCCAGTCTAAACCAACAACATCAAGCGGCAGATCATGCCATTCATTTGCTAAATGACTCGCCCCAACACCGTGCATAATAAGCGGTACATTCATCGGACGAAGCTCTGTGAAAATACGCTCCATTGCTGGTTTAATAAATACGCGGTAATCCGCCACATTTACTGTCCCAATCCAAGAATCGAAAATTTGAATTGCTTTTGCGCCGGCATTAATTTGCGCTTTTAAATACGTAATAGTCATATCTGCAAGCTTATCCATTAACGCAAACCATGCTTTTGGCTCTGCATACATAAACGCTTTCGTTTTATGATAATTACGAGATGGACCGCCTTCAATCATATAGCTCGCTAACGTAAATGGTGCTCCTGCAAATCCGATTAACGGAACATCGAGCATCTCTGTTGTTAATAAGCGAATCGTATCAAGCACATATGATACATCTTCTTCTGGGTGAATTTCCCCTAATTTTTCGACATCTTGCAGCGAACGAATCGGATTATCAATTACAGGACCGATTCCAGATTTAATTTCTACATCTACACCAATCGCTGGAAGCGGTGACATAATATCTTTATATAAAATAGCAGCATCCACATTATATTGATCAACAGGCAGCTTTGTTACATAAGCACAAAGTTCTGGCTGATGTGTAATTTCAAACAATGAATACTTCTCTTTAATCTTTCTGTATTCCGGCTGGGAACGACCTGCTTGGCGCATATACCATGCTGGTACATAATCTGTGCGTTCTCCTTTGCATGCTTGTAAAAATGTTTCATTGATTTGTCGTACCAAATCCTTGTCCCCCTTTTTCTAATACAGCTCGAATCCTATCCTATTTATTCCATATGAACGGGCAGATAACTGCCCGTAAAAGCCCGATTAGTAAGAACTTCCAGCAACATAGAATCCCCTACTGATGGAAGCTTCACTTTATCTTTTTTTACTATACAATTAGTAAAAACAAAATGTACAACATTATGTTTGATGTTCATGAAATTGACACAAACATATGGTAATACTCTGCTTTTTTTCGGAACATTCTCATTATAGCACAAGCCGAAATTACGGTTTAACCTCTTTTGTTTTTTCTCCTTCTCGATTTGTTTGCGGATTGTACGGTACAACATAAAAACGCGGCGCTTTAAAAACGTTCATAAATTTTACTTCATACTCCCCTTTTCCAGTTACTGTATCGATATGAATCGCTTTTCCTTTGTCTATTTTATAAATTCGATATTGTACTCTCTTATCAGGAAGTTGATTCCATGCTAATTTTGCGGTAAACAAACCAAGCGGAGTAAACGTTAACCTCGCTTCTAAACCGTCCACTTTACTTAAGCGAATCGGCTCTCCAATCGTTTCAACACCGCGCGGTTGTGCAAATGTATGATCTGCTTTTACATTCGCTTTCGCTAAAATGGTTTTAAATAATTTTGTTGGATAAGAACTGCTCCCACGCACATAATGCTTATCATCCGTGCGGTCATATCCCATCCAAACCGCTCCAACAATATGAGGTGTATACCCAACAAACCAAATATCTCTTGCCCCGTCGTCTTGATTTGGAAGCGACGTTGTTCCTGTTTTCCCAGCAAGCGCTCCTTTATATACACCATCTTTTGCAGTCCCTTCTTTCACAACACCTTCAAGCATTCTTGTCATATACCAAGCAGTTTGCTTCGAAAAAACTTTCGTTTCTTTATTGGTTGCTTGCCCAATTACTTCTCCGTGCCGATTTAACACTTTCTCAATTACATGCGGTTCAACAATTTTCCCATCCGCTACAAACGCACGGTACATTTTAACAAGTTCAAACGGCGAAACCCCCTCTTGTAAACCGCCAAGTGCAGTACTAAGACCGCGCTCAGGAATGTGAATATTTCCTTTTTCTAAATACTGCTTTCCTTCTTCTAGCCCAATTTCATGCAGCAAGGATACAGCTGGAACATTAGTCGATTGCAACAGGGCATCATACATCGTTACTTCCTTCGAATACTGCTCGTTGTAATTGCGCGGTTCATAGCCGTCAAACGAAACTCGCTCATTTGTTAATAAAGAATACGGCGTATATTTTTTCGTTTCAAGTGCTGGCGCATACACAAGAAGCGGCTTTAATACGGAACCTGGCTGCCGCTTTGCGTAAACTCGATTTAATCCGCGCGCAATATAATGCCTTCCTCCAACTGCCGCTCTTATTCCGCCCGTTTTACTATCCATGAAAAGAACGGCACCTTGCATATGGTCGTCTTGCATCGGAAAATTACGTACATTTTGCAATTGTTCATATGCTGTCTTTTGCATCTTGTCATTCATCCCCACAACAAACGTATATCCGCCGCGCAGCACTTCTTGATGAGATAACCCATAAGTACGAGCCGCTTCATCAATTACCATATCGATGTATGGCATATAAGCAAGCTCCTGTTCATTTTGATTCATATAAAGAGCAATTGTTTTCCCTTGGTAGCCCACCGTTTCTTCTGCTGATAAATATCCTTGCTTATGCATTAACGATAAAATTAAATCGCGGCGCTCCTTACCTTTTTCAGGATGCAAAAATGGTGAGTAGTTGCTCGGCGCTTTCGGAAGAGCTGCCAGCATCGCTCCTTCCTCAACCGTTAACTGCCTCGCTTCCTTATTAAAATAAAATTTCGCTGCTGCCTGAATGCCATAAGCTCCGTGTCCAAAATAAATATGATTTAAATACATTTCCAAAAGCTGCTGCTTCGAATACTTCTGTTCCAAGTGAAACCCAATCGCCACTTCCTTCATTTTGCGAAACAACGTTTTTTCATGCGATAAAAAAACATTTTTCACAAGCTGCTGTGTAATCGTACTCCCGCCTTCTACTTTCTCTCCAGCAAGAGCGTCTTTATAAAGCGCTCTTACAATAGAAGGAAAATCAATCCCATGATGTTCATAAAAGCGCGCATCTTCAACAGCTAAAAAAGCTTGTTGTACATATGAGGGAATATCTTCAATATGTACCAATTCTCGATTTTCCAAATAAAGCTTTGTAATTTCTTTGCCGCGCTGATCCACAATTTTTGATGAAGAATGGAATACAAGTCTCTTTTCATCCATCATATAACTGCCGGTAAACACAATACATTTATAGAGAACAATCGCAAATATAAAAATGGAAACAAAGCCAATGAGAACCCTCTTTGTATTCTTCATACCTCATCCTCCCTTCCAAATGATGGTACGTTTATTATTTGAAAAAACATATCCTTTATGTATAATCTTCGAATTTTTTTACAACTCTTGCTATAATGTAGAAAAGCGGAAGCGGCTTGCTCAGAATGGGAGGGGGATGGAGCTCCTGACAGAGAGGCGTATTGTGCCTCGGAGGAAGGCGCGAAGCCACCGACCATTCTAGCCGCTAGAGCTGGATCATGAAAAAAACAAAGGGGGCTAAAAGAATGAAAGCAATGATTTCGTATGAAACTTCTTTAGAAGGGCCTAATTACGTCGGAAAAAGCGAAGAAAAAACAATGTATTACAAGGAAAATGTAACAGAAGGAGAGCATCTATATGAAGTACTAGACGCTGTCGGAGAAATGACAGGTAACGACGGCTTCGTTGTATGCAATAACATCGCTGTTACAGAAGAAGGACGTCTTGTCTTTGAACATCGTTTCCAAAACCGCGCTGGTTTAATTGAAAAAGAACCAGGCTTCCGCGCCATTCGTGTCCTGCGCCCCTTATCAGACGATACATACATCATTATGACAATGTGGGAAAACGAAGAATCATTCCAAGCATGGCAACAATCACAGTCATTTGAAAGAGCACATCAAAAACGCCCTGCTCCGCCTAGCGACGAACCGCAAAAAAGTATTTTTGCAAGACCTTCTTTTGTGACGACTTTTACAGTGGGAGAATAATGGAAAGGAGCTCTCTTATGTTGAAAGAGAGCTCCTTTTTTATATAACAATGAAATAAGGAGTATATAGTCAAATGCGAAGAAGAAGATTGTATGGAAGAACAATTAAGAAAGAAATTAGTCACGAAAAATTTCGTTACACTCATTCCGAACATGAACTACCAATGAGCTACGGAAGTGATGCTCCTATTTATTATTACAACGTTCCTGAAAATGAAAGACAACATCGTTTTGAAATAAACTCTGATATTTGCATCATGGATGAAGAATATTACTTCATTCAAGGCTGTATAGAAATTCCTATTATTAATAGTACCGAAGTATTCATTTGGAATGTGTGGGTATCTTTAAGCGAAGAAAGCTTCAACAAAACAATGGAATTATGGGAAACAGAAGGAAGAAAAACAGAAGATCCATACTTTGGCTGGCTTTCTACATCAATCCCAGGTTATCCTGATACATTAAACTTGAAAACACATGTTTATACAAGAGACATCGGAATTAGACCTTTTATTGAATTGGAACCGACTAATCATCCTTTAGCAGTTGAACAGAGAGAAGGAATTACTTTAGAACGAGTTGCAGAAATGAAAGAAATTGTGGCTCAAAATACTCATGAAGCTGATGTAAACTCTAATGATGAGATGTATTAAATATCGAGGTGAATTTCATGAATCGAGAACAAGCTATTTAAATACTTAAGAAATACTCCCCTATGCCTGATGATAAGGATTTAACCGAAGAAATGATGGATGAGTATGCGTGTGCAATTACATATTTTGAGGACAATCCCCATCCTAGTTGCATAGAACCTATTATGATGACCTTCAATATCGATGATTGTTATGGTGTATACGAACATGCAACATGTATATTGCGTGAGTTTAGTAATGATGAGGTAGTTCCACATTTAATTAAAGCTATACAAGATGATCATGAAGGTAGAAGATACTGGGGAACAGATTTAGCCAAATTTTTTCCGGATGTAAGATTAATAGATTCTTTACTGACCTGTATCGACGATTCAAACGGTGAAATTCGCGGATATGTAGTTTATGCATTAAGTAAAATTGGTGATAAATCCGTTTTACCCCACTTACATAACAAGCTATTAAACGAACACGATGAAGAGGTTATTGAGGAATTAGAACAAGCTATATCCAAATTAGAAAGCCTTAAATAACCTATAGAAACGAAGATTACGTAAATGGTAAGTCCCTTCAAACTTCTGAAGGGACTTACCATTTTTTAGTAATATACATATAAAATGAAACCTACTCAAATTCGCTTATTATGGGATATTTATATTCTTTGAACCCTTATATTAATCTAAATAATACATGTATTTATTATCTAATTAATAATAATCTTAAAGAATTATCATTCATAATAACATTAAAAAAAGCCTTTATTTCACGTGATTCCTCTCTTCTATCTCATGCAATTTTGCATAGTAAAATATAGGGAAACGGTATATGAAATGTTATTTTATTATATTAAAATTATTTTTTATTCAAATGAATT
>NZ_JBALLY010000104.1:0-11084 GCF_036963045.1 Bacillus sp. JJ864
TAGTGTATTTATTTATGTTTTGGAATATAGAACGTAGAAATAGCATATAAATTTTTGCTTCAATTTGTTACAATGTATAGAAGAAATTTAAAAGGAGGCACTTTTTTTGAAATCAAAAGTTCATTTTTGGACATTAGAAGTATTGATGGTTGTAGCGATTATTTTTATCTGTACAAAAATTTCGTTTTTATTTCAACCAATCGGTATTTTTATTTCCACTTTATTTTTCCCTATTTTAATTGCTGCATTTTTGTATTTTATGTTTAATCCCGTGCTGCTTTTTTTAGAGAACAAAAAGGTACCGCGCAATTTAGCAATTTTGTTATTGTATGTTTTTATTATTACATTAATAGCTGTTGCAGTTGGTGTTGTTGTTCCAACTGTATCTCATCAGCTGATGGAATTAGTAACGAATATGCCAACGTATATTAAAGTGGGGAGAGAATACATAACAGATTTATCGAATCATAAGCTATTTCAATGGATTACAACACAGGATTATGTTTCGTTACAGGCGTTAGAAAAGAATGCTCTCACGTATTTGAAAGAGATACCAAATACACTTACAGCGAGTGCAACGGCATTATTTGGAATTATTACAAACGTTGCATTAGTTGTTTTCACAGTTCCATTTATTTTGTTTTATATGTTTAAAGATGGTCATAAATTCCCTGGATCAGCGGTTCGTTTTTTACCAGAAACGTACCGTGAAGAAGGGCTTCGTCTTTTTAAAGAAACGAATGAAACCCTCGCGGCGTACATTCAAGGCCAAGCACTCGTTTGTTTATTTGTTGGAGCTTTCACGTTTGTTGGTTATTTAATCATTGGGCTTCCTTATGCTTTTATTTTTGGGATTGTGGCAGCAGTTACGAATATTATTCCAAATTTAGGTCCGTTTATTGGAGCAGCGCCAGCTGTTATTGTTGGCCTATTTGTATCGCCGATGCAGGCGGTATGGGTTATTGTTGTGGTAACAATTGTTCAGCAATTTGAGAGCAATATTTTATCACCGCGAATTATGAGTGAGAAACTAAATATTCATCCTTTAACAATTATCATGTTAATTCTAGGTGTCGGAAATTTTGCTGGAATTATTGGGATGATTTTAGCTGTACCAACCTATGCTGTAATGAAAACAATTATTTCAAACTTAGTAAGGCTTTTTGAATCGAAAAAAAATAAGAAATAGAAAGAAGGCCGGTTACAGAGTGTAACTGGTCTTCTTTCGTTCTCAGTATAAATGTAATACACATAATTAAAATATACGTATGGCTGATTTGACTTTCAACCGTAACATATCGTTAAAAATTTGTATTGAAAATTATTAACGATAGCAGTATTCTATACATATTCAAACATTTGAAGATGTATAGAATACTGCTAAATTCTTTAAAATGATAAGTAAGTAATGGAGGCGTTTGAATGGGAAATGAAATGCAACAGTTTAAGGCTGACTTTTTTAAAGCTTTATCACATCCTTTACGGATCCGTATTCTTGAATTATTGTCAGAGGGGGAAAAAAGTGTAAATGAACTCCAAAGTATTCTTAATAAGGAAGGTTCTGCTGTTTCACAACAACTAAGTGTATTACGTGCAAAAAATATTGTTGTTGGTACGAAAGATGGGAAACGAGTTTTATATTCTCTTCGAGATCCAATGATTATGAATTTACTCGAAGTTACACGAGCAATTTTTAATAACCATTTAATTGATACGATTTCAATGTTAGAAGAACTAGATGAAGAAGACGATAAAACTATAGTTAAGGAGGAGGTTGAGTATCGAAGTTAAGAAAGAAGTTATTATTCAACATGGAATTGAGATATTTCGCTCAGTAGGAGCTCATCACGTTTGTAAGGTTTGTATTAAGAGCGGGAATTCTTGTTGTTTTTCATGCCAGCATCTACAAGATAATGTTGGGTGTCAAAAGAGAAATACGGCTTGTACAGCTTGGTTATGTGGAATTCAAAGTTTTTTATTTGATCAAATAGGATTACTGGATGAATGGAAACGTTTTTGGAGTGAAATTCCGGGTCAAATGTTTCGTAGAGATAGTACGCCAGATAAGGTATGGATTAAATCATTTATAGATACAGAGAAGTTAGATAGCCGAGAAGGGGAACTTCTAGCAGAAAGGTTGAAAACCTATGTGCAAGAGAACGGAGATATAGGTGAATTAGAACGTCATTTGAGCAAAACGTTTAGTAAATATTAAGCTAATGAGTTCCCTATATAAGAGCGTGAAAAATGTATTTACAATTCAAATATATTAAGAGGTAGTTAATTTTTCGGAAAAAGTAATATTTATTAAAACAGAAAAGAAGGGTTTATAATGAAAGGGTTATTTACAGGAAGATTTGAAGGATACTCATTGGGGCACTTTCAAAAGGATCTTCTTTCAGGAACGATTGTCGGAGTTGTTGCGATTCCGCTTGCTATGTCTTTTGCTATAGCTTCTGGAGTTAAACCAGAGTATGGAATTTATACTACATGTATTGCTGGAATTCTTACTGCGCTATTTGGTGGTTCAAGATATCAAATAGGAGGGCCGACAGGTGCTTTTGTTCCGATTCTTTTAAGTATTGTAATTACCTATGGATATGAAAATTTGTTACTGGCGGGTTTATTAGCTGGAATTCTTTTATGTTTAATGGGAATTTTTAAATTGGGATCTTTAATTAAGTTTATCCCACGTCCTGTAACAGTTGGTTTTACATCAGGTATTGCTGTTACTATTTTTACGGGACAAATTGCTAGCTTTTTAGGTTTGACAGGTATAAAAAAGCATGAGGCATTTATAGCAAATCTGAACGAAATCTTTATTCATATTGATACCATCAATTTTTATAGCATAATAACAGCGTTCACTTGCCTGGTTGTTATACTCGTAACACCAAAAGTCTTTCCAAAAGTGCCAGGTTCATTAGTAGCTATTGTAATTTCAACTTTAATTGCAACGGTATTTTTCTCAGGTCATGTACCCACTATCGGTACAGCATATGGTACGATACCCAATACACTTCCGCAGTTTCATGTACCAGAAATTACATTAGAGCGTATCAAACAGCTTATGGGTCCGGCATTTGTAATTGCGATGCTCGGTGGTATTGAATCTCTTCTATCCGCTGTCGTGGCAGATGGTATGACAAATAGTAAACACAACAGCAACAAAGAACTTATAGGCCAGGGAATTGCTAATATTGTCACGCCATTATTTGGAGGCATTCCAGCAACTGGAGCGATTGCCCGAACAGCAACTAATATTAAGAGTGGAGCTACTTCACCGATATCAGGTGTTATTCATGGAATCTTTGTTTTATTAATACTTATATTATTAGCTCCGTATGCTTCGCACATTCCGCTTGCAAGTATGGCTCCCATTTTAATGGTAGTAGCTTGGAACATGAGTGAACAAAAACATTTTGCCCATATCCTTAAAATGAAGAGCGGAGATTCTCTTGTATTAGTTGTCACATTTTTGTTAACTGTATTTACAAGTTTAACAACAGCTGTAGAAATCGGTCTTATTTTAGCTATTATTTTATTTACAAAACGTATGAGCAACATGCTAGTTATATCTAAAGTACTTCCAGATCATTCGAAAAAGAATGAAAAATTGTTACCACATGTGGTGAATAAAGCTCATGATTGTCCACAAATTAGTATTTATACAATAGAAGGTCCATTATTCTTTGGAGCTGCTCAAACATTTGAACAAAATATATTAGCAACCATTCATTATAAACCGAAAGTTTTAATTTTACGAATGGGAAAAGTTCCTTTTATTGATACGACAGGAGAGTCTTACTTTAGAAGTATTGTTCATTCTTTTAAACAACAAGGTGGTTTACTTCTAGTCTCAGGAATTCAATCTGAACTAAAAACAACTTTAGTTAGAAATGGACTATATGCCGAGATTGTGGAACAGAACTTCTTTGAGCATACAGGGGATGCAATTAACTACGCTTTAGAACATTTGGATATGAAAAAGTGTATAGAGTGTAAACATTTTGCGTTTCGTGAATGCAGCCAACTTTCTCATCAACCTCAGAAAGTGAATACAGTAAAAGATAAAGTAAATGCATTAGATTTTTAAAAAAGTAATGAATAAAAATTGTGAACAAGGTTGCTTATAATTATTTATAGCAACCTTGTTTTTGTTTGCATATCAGACTTTAACCGATAAAAGGTCGATTGATGAGAGCATGTTTCTAATTTAAAAAATGATTCCTCTCGAACTATTCAAACAGTATGTTTTTTAGATTTTATATACTGCATGTTGCAAACTTGACAGAGGTAATTTTCAATAGCTCCATTTATTCATAATCCAAACTTAAAAAATACTTTGTTATGCGGAGTCTACCTCTACAATCCAAATCATAATTTTCCGCTTCGATAAAATCATTTTAAATATCTCCTTTCATCTTTATTTGGTATTCAAAATTACAGATGGTTATAAAACGATATTTGAAGATCTTTTACTTCGTCCACGATTTGTTGAACACGTTGTTTATGTTCAAGTTCTTCTTCAGATAGACGAGTCTTTTGAATCGTAATCATTAAAAAGAATACATGAAATGTCATATTATTTTTAACCCCTTTCAAGTGTTTGAAATCGTAAGAATATGAAAATCGCACAAAAAAGCCACAGGAAGACAGAGCGCTCCTGCGGCAAGGCATGAAAAAGCCACAGAAAGGCATCCGACCTCCTGTGGCAGAATAATTTAAATCATAGTAAACACGATTTTCAATTCCCCATATGGATGGTCGAATATTTATTTAATTGTGAAACAGGTGCTACATATACAGTTACATTCATCATATCATTCGACCTCCTTTGGAAATTTTTTCTTACGTAAGTAAGTATATACAGTTGGGTTCTGTTTGTAAACCCTGAAATTTAAAAATAGGGTAAATTTTTTGAATTTTGGTGGAAGTATACAATTTTTAAAAGAGATTTCATAATGAACGACGAATAATTAGTTTGGGAAGGAATAAAATGAATTTGCTTATTTTCGGAGGATGAACTCTAGTTAATAAGGATAACAGCAATTTTTAAAAAGTTGGATGGGGGTACAATTATTGTCATGGCTTTTCAAACTGATTATCTTATAAAAACAGCAATTAGCACAGTACTATTTCCGTTTACAGCGGGAAATTTGTATATAAGAAAAAAGAATGAAACGAAAGAACCTGGAAGTATCGTGAAAGTCGATGGTCGCAGCGTTCATGCTATTATTTCTGGTGAAGAAAATGGAAATCCCACTGTTATTTTAGATGCAGGTTTAAGCGGTAATTGTTTAGCCTGGTGTTTTGTCCAGCCTGAATTATCAAGGTTTACAAGAGTGGTTTCTTTTGACCGGGCTGGATATGGTTGGAGTGATACGAAAAGTGGTTTGTCGACTAGTCAAGAAATAGTGAATGATTTGAAAATGGCTTTAGACAAAATGGGGATTTCGCCTCCTTATATTTTAGTGGGACATTCATTTGCAGGACTAAATATGCGATTATTTGCAAGTCGATCTCCTAATGAAGTAGCAGGAATTGTATTGATTGATGCGGTACATGAAAATCGATACTTGAAAGAGGAAATGAATACAGATAGATCGCAGCAATACGTAAAAAGCTTAAAGCAGATGAGATTAGGATATATCACCTCTACTATTGGTTTGCCGCGCCTATTAAAAATACCGGTAGGAGGAAGAAGTCTTCCGGCGCAAGTTCAAAATCATGTAAAACACGTGGGATATACTCCTGGAGCATATGAAGCGGTTTATAAAGAAATGTTATATAGTGAAGAATCAGCGAAACAAGTAAAGCGAGCAGAGAATTTACGAGAAAACTTGCCGGTAGTTGTCATAAGTTCTAACAATTCAGATCCTATATGGAAAGAGCAGCAGCAACTTTTATGTCAACTAACGAACTGTACGAAGCATATTCAAACAGAGAATGGTCATTCGATTCAATTAGAGAATCCAGAGGTCGTGATAAACGCTATAAAGGAATTATTATAGTATGAATAGAAAAGCTAGGACAGTTGTTTAGACTTAGACAGCGTATATAAATACAATTTGAAAAACCGCATAAAAACCTCTTTCTTTTTTGGGGTGGACGAGAGCATCTGGCTGTGCATAGGAGCGGTTAGTGCCTTTTTCTGCCACATTCGAGATAAAACAAAGGAAGCAAGCCAGTAGCGGTCCTGTTATATTCTGCATAACAGCGATGTATATGTCGAGAAATAAAAATGAATTTATATAGTATAGAGTGTGTAAGATGCTCGATGTTTCTATGAAAAAGAGAAATATTGAGCTTTTTTTTCATAGATTTCGTAACTAAAATTAAAAATGGGAAAATATACAAATTCTAAGTGAAAAATATGTATAAAAAGAATACACTTATAGAAGGAGGGATGGGGGATGAAAGACTGGAAAGATAATATTGTTAGAATACTTGGAGTATGGTCTTTACTTGCTGCTTATATCGTTTTAATGATGACGATGCGTTACTCATGGGCGACGGTTTATCAAAGTTTAGCCGTACTAGGGGTACCTCTTCTTGCACTTGGGGGCTATTTTGTAATAAGGAATGTAATGTTTGCAAATGTGTTGTTTATAAGAGGGATGTGTGTAACGATCTATCTGGCTTATGCGTGGTCATGTTGGATGTTTCGAAACATTTACGGTATAGAAAATGAAGAGTTATGGCTTTCGATTAGCTGGTTACTCCCAGTGTTATATTTTTATATAACTGATAAAAAAGCAGAGTGGTATGTGCTTAGCGGCGGAGCATTGTTTTTCTTTTTATCAAATATCGATGAAATAACATGGTTTGCTTTTACGGACAAGTGGCAATCTACTATGATAACTGTTGCTTCAGTAATATGGTACCGATTCGGAAAAGAAATGACAGGACGTTTTGTATTTTATACAACTAGTTTATTAGGATTGTGGACAGTGTACCTTGAACGGTTATACGATGGAGGAGAACCGAATTATTTGATAAAAGTAGTGTGTGCAATTTTTATGACAGTTGTATACATTGCGGTATTTAAAAAAATAAAAGAAAGAAATTTGTATAAAATAACAACTGGTGCAATCTTAACGGCTTGGTCGTTGTATGCATTGACAGACATTACAAATCTATTTGTAAATTTAACTATGAATATCTCTTATATATTGATGGGACTTGTCGGTTTGTTTGTTGTTATTTCACAGCAATATCTCACTTGGCAAGAAAAAAAGAATCAAACAAACATAAACCATCGGAAAATAGGAGAGTACGTGCTATATGTTTTCGTAAGCTCAATAGGTAGTATTCTATTTCTTGCGAGTCTCTACTTCATTTTATGGGAAACAGTAAGAGAAAGCAGCATAATCATGATTGTAAGCGCTACGCTAAGTGTGCTTGGAATTTTGGGATATAAAAAAATAACAGCAAAATTTTTGCGGATATTTTTATTTGTTTTCGCTATCATGTCAGGAATTACAACACTTGTAACAAGTCACCATTACATATGGGGATTGTTGTATGCTAGTTGTATATTTGGGTATTGGCTATTCGCAAAGCATAAGGCAGAACAATATAGTTTATGGTGGCTATTGGAAGGAATTATAGTAAGTGAATGTATGAGAGATGTGGAATATACAACAAGTATGAGTTATCTCGTATTCATTCATATCGGATTTTTCATTTTTGCGATTGTACGGAAAAACAAATTTTTATTCAGACATAGTATTGGATTTGGAATGGTATATGCATTTTTCTATTTGTTAGGGAAATACGAAGGAGCTGATTATTGGTTTATTGTTAGTGCACATGGTGGATATATTTTACTTCTTGTACTAGGTATGTTGTATGTAAGAGATATTGTAATGAAGCGGATTGGCATTGTAATCTATTTATTTACGAATTTTATTATGTATGAGACAAATTACATTGGAAACTACGGATTGAGCGGGATGTTGTTTCTAGCAGGGATTGTATTGTTATTAACAAATAAGCAGCAAAAACAAGAGAACATAATAAAATATAACGGAACATATAAGAAAAAACATATATGGATAGTAGGTATACTTTCTGCTTTTATTTTACTAGGTACTGTTACACAACAAG
This sequence comes from Bacillus sp. JJ864, assembly GCF_036963045.1. Classification (NCBI taxonomy): domain Bacteria; kingdom Bacillati; phylum Bacillota; class Bacilli; order Caryophanales; family Bacillaceae; genus Bacillus; species Bacillus sp. JJ864. The sequence continues at coordinate 8,113 of NZ_JBALLY010000104.1, forward strand.
AAATGAACTATTATAACAGTAATATTGTATTGTTAGAATTGGAAAATCCAGTTACAGAATTAGGGGATATGAAAAAAGTATGGTTTTCTTTCAAAATAGATGTGGAAGCAAATGAAATGATGTTGAATCGTGAAACAAAAAATGAAATAAAAACACCTGTGTATATAAAATTGAAAAAAGAACAAGAAAAGAATTATCGTATAGATCAAATAAAGATTGGTGACTACCCGAAAGAAAAAGGAATTTGGATTAAGGGATTTATGAATTATGGATATGTTACGATTGGAAGTACACGTGGAGTTCCTGTTCACCTTGTGAAAGGGGAAGGGATGTATGCAAAAGTCCAAATTGCGAAGAACGGAAATAGTAGAGTAATCGGAATTCAATAAAATAAAAGGATAAGAAGTGATTGAATACGTCAAAAAAATCGATTCCTAAATAGGGAATCGATTTTTTATTTGCTCTCTCATATAGAGTGAAATTGTTTGATTTTCATTGAACAAAGAAAGATGTATATGTTAAAATAAAAAAATGACCAGTAGAAAATATTTTCTTTTATTCAATAATTACCCATTTTAATTTTATCAAAAAACACCTGTGTTTGTCAAACTTTTGGTCAAAAATTTTTTTGTCGATAAGGAGTGACAATATGGAGCAGTATGAACAAGAGTGGAAGAGGGAACAAAAACGAATGGAGGAAGTTGTACAGAAAATTAAAGTGCACATAGATAGTCTTCAACAATATGTAAGTAGCGGAAAGAAAGAGGTAGTTCAAATTCGAACAAACTTTTGGAACGATGTAACAGCTAACTTCGATAATGCTGAAGAGGCCGTTGAAACAGCGGCAAGTATAAAGCAACAAGCAGAGTTGTTAGCTGAAAGAGAACGAAGACACTATCATGTAGATAAGCAGCTTACAATGTTAAAACGACTGGAGCAATCCCCGTATTTTGGGAGAATTGATTTTTTAGAAGATGGTGAACGAAGTTCGGATCAAATTTATCTTGGCATTCATTCGTTTTTTGATGAGAGTACAGAACAATTTCTTGTTTATGATTGGAGAGCACCAATATCCAGTTTGTATTATGATTATTCGTTGGGATCGGCCTTGTATAAGGTACAAAACGAAATGATTTCAGGAGAAATCACTTTAAAAAGACAATTTATCATTCGTAACGGTCATATGGACAGCATGTTTGATTCTGGAGTAACAATTGGTGATGCATTATTGCAAGAGGTGTTAGGAAAGAATGCGAATACACAAATGAAAAGTATTGTTTCTACGATTCAAAAAGAACAAAATCTAATTATTCGTAATGAAACGAGTCGTTTACTCATTGTACAAGGAGCAGCAGGAAGCGGAAAAACATCGGCTGCATTGCAGCGTGTGTCTTATTTACTATACAGATATCGAGATACATTACATGCGGATCAAATCGTTCTTTTTTCTCCTAATCCAATGTTTAATAGTTATATATCGACTGTTCTTCCTGAATTAGGAGAAGAGAATATGAGACAAACAACTTTTCAAGAATATTTAGAGGAACAAATCGAAAAAATTTTTCATGTAGAAGATCCGTTTACGCAAATGGAATATGTACTTTCAGAGAAAGAAGACACAGAATATTTAATACGTATGCAAGGCATTCAATATAAAGCAAGTGCACATTTTGTTAAAGTTGTAGACAGTTATGTGGCATATTTGAAACAAGCTGGAATGATTTTTAAAGACGTGAAATTTCACGGGAATGTTTTAATATCGAAAGAAGTAATTCTAGAGAAATTTTATTCTTTTCCTGAATCTATGCGGATTCCGAATCGAATGAAATTAATTTCTGAGTGGTTACTGAAAGAATTAAAGAGAAGAGAGCAGTTAGAACGAAAAGAACTTTGGGTTGAAGAGGAAATACAGCTATTCGATAAAGAAACGTATGCAAAAATCCATAAAAAACTGCAACAAGAAAAACAAAATGACACGAATACATTTGATGATTTTGAACGCGAACAACAAATGTTAGCCGCAATGGTTGTGAAAAAACATTTTAAACCGCTTCGTAAACGTGTGAAACAGTTTCAATTTATTAATATGACCGCTATTTATTTACAGTTATTTACTGATCCGTTATTTGTAAAACAATTTACAGATCATAACAACTTACCGTCATGCTGGAAAGAAATATGTGAAGAAACAGTTAGGTGTATACGGAATTTTCATATGACTTATGAGGATGCGACGCCTTATTTATATTTAAAAGATCAGTTGAAAGACTTACAACGAAATACATCTGTAATGCATATATTTATTGATGAAGCACAAGATTATTCTGTTTTTCAATTCACCTTTTTGAAGCGATTATTTCCACATAGTAAAATGACGGTACTTGGTGATTTTAATCAAACGATACATGTACATGCGGCCGAAAATGGATTTTCGCAATTATATGCGTTGTATGGAGAGGGAAAAAGCAAGAGAATTGAACTTACACGTAGTTATCGTTCAACGAAACAAATTATTGAATTCACAGGGCAACTGATTTCAGGAGGAAACTGTATTGAACCCTTTGAGCGCGAGGGGAGAAAACCTGTTATAACAGCAGTAGAAACAGATGAGGAATTACATCAAAAAATTGTAAAACGGATTAAATATTTGCAAAAAAATAATCATAAAACGATAGCGATTATTTGTAAAACCGCTCAAGAAAGCAAATTGGTATATGACTTACTGCAGCAACATGTACAGATTCACCTCATTCAAAAAGAAACAGCTTCGTTTGATTCGGGAGTACTTATTATACCTTCATATTTAGCGAAAGGTGTAGAGTTTGACGCTGTAATTATTTATAATGCTTCAAACCAACGATATAGAAAAGAAAGCGAACGTAATCTTTTCTACACAGCTTGCACACGTGCTATGCACGAATTATATATTTATTATAAAAATGAATTAAGTCCGTTTTTATCAACAGTAGAGG
>NZ_JBALLY010000105.1:0-15691 GCF_036963045.1 Bacillus sp. JJ864
GGATGGATATGGCACAAACATCGATTGTTGAATATTGGGCGTATTATTCTAATCTTACTAATGGTTTATTAGAGCACTTAAGTTCAGAAGATTTATCTTTTCGACCGTATGAATCTATGAAAACGTTAGGGGAGGAACTTCGTCATATCGCAGATGCGCGCGAAATATATCTGCGTGCGATGGTGAATAAAAGAGGGCCATCATGGCGAGAAAAACGGATGGATCCAGAAATGGCTGTAAATCTCGATAAGTTAAAAGCATATTATAGAGATTTAGAGAATGGTTACAAAATGTTTACTTCGAGTCAAATCGAGTGGGAAAGAACCGTGATTTGGGAAGAAATGAATGATCCTGATATCGAAAAATGTTTCAATTGGCTGGTTCACTTTGAATGCACACATCAAGGGATATTAAGTGTGTACTTAAATGGACTACACATTGATTATGATATTTCTAGTTAATATGAGCGCATTGAAATGAGGAGGGATGAAATAAAGATGAAGCATTATGTTTGTGTTACATGTGGTGTACAATACCCACTTTTTGATGACCCACCCGTAAACTGTGTAATTTGTAATGAAGAACGTCAGTATGTAAATTCGATGGGGCAATCATGGACAACGTTAGAAAGTCTACAGCAAAGCAAAACATATAAGAATGAGATTGTAAAAGAAGAAGGAAATTTATATAGCATCACAACAAAACCAAAGTTTGCAATTGGTCAAAATGCTTATTTAGTCCAAACGGATATATATAATTTGTTATGGGATTGTGTTACATATATTGATGAAGAGACTGTAGAAAGAATAAATGAACTAGGGGGAATTCATGGGATTGCTTTATCACACCCGCATTATTATTCTACACAGGTAGAATGGGCAGAGCGATTTGATGTTCCTATTTACATTCATGAAGATGATAAGGAATGGGTAATACGTCCTAGTGAGCGTATCATATTTTGGTCTGGAGAATCTTTACAACTTTCTGAGAATCTTACGCTGTACCGTTTAGGTGGACATTTTAGCGGTGGCTCTGTATTACACTGGAAAAATGGAGATGAAGGAAGAGGAGTTCTATTAACTGGAGATATTATTCAAGTCGTCGCTGATTCAAGATGGGTAAGCTTTATGTACAGTTATCCGAATCTCATTCCATTACCAGCGTGGAAAGTGAAAGAAATGGCTGAGAAGGTAAAAGGATTAAAGTTCAATCGATTGTATAATGCGTTTCATGGAATTGTGAAGGGAAATGCAAATGAAGCAGTTCAGAAATCAGCGAAGAGGTATATTGAGGCACTTGATGGGAAACTCATGCAAAAATAAAAACTTTAATCAAACTTCTAAATGATGAATTTTACAGAGTACTGATATAAAACAAATTTTGAACTAAAGTAAAGCGCAAAATCTTATAGACTTTGCGCTTCTATTACGTAAAACTGTTATTTCTTTTTCGGTCTTCGGACTAATTCACCACCACAATTTGGACAGATGTGATTTGTCTTTTCTGTACAAGATGGGCAAAAGGTACATTCATATACACATATATATGCTTCTGAATCTCCTTGAAGGGAAGTATTACAAGTTTGACAATTCGTTTTCATTTCTAGTGCCATGGTGTTTCCTCCTTACATAGAGAAATAAATTTTATAAGTATATGATAATATAGGATGGAGCTATTTTCCTTTCTGTTAATAATGCATTCTAAGATTTTTCTTTGTGTTTAAAACGAATTTAAGAGAGGAACATTACAAATGAAAATAGATGTAATTGACGCACAAATCTTACAATGTTTAAATCAAAATTCTCGTCTTTCCATTCGTGAACTATCTAAAAAAGTTAATTTGTCTGCGCCTTCCGTGGCTGAAAGAGTACGGAAGTTAGAGGATGAGGGGATTATTGAAGGGTATACGACAAAAATTAATTATGATAAGTTAGGTTTTAATATTCATGCTGTATTAGAAGTGAAAACAAAAAATGGACAGTGTGAAAGGTTTAGAGCATACATGAAAGATTATCCGAGAGCTGTTTTTTGTTATCGCGTAGCAGGGCCTACTAATTATATAGTGAAAATTTCTGTTCGAAGATTTCAAGAAGTAGAAGCGTTTATCGATGATGTTTCAAAATTTGCTGAAACAGTTACACATGTTATTTTTTCAGAAGTAGGAATAGGCAATAATGTGTTAGAATATTACAGTCCAGAAGAGATGTAACGAATAAAATAAGCTATGAAAAAAACAAGGATGGTATTTACACCACCCTTGTTTTCTTTATTTATCATTGGTATATAGAATTGTATATTTATTATGTGAAGATGTCTCTTTTTTGTCAATTGTAACAATAAGAACACTCACTACAATGAGCAAAGCTCCAATAAAAAATGTAGTTTTTAGCTCTTCATCCAGTAGTAACCATCCAAGAAATGATCCAACAATGGGTTGAAAGAAGAAAAAGAGTGAACCAATTCCTACATCCATTAATTCCATACCTTTGTTCCAAAGAAAAAATGCACCAGCAGTTGAAATGATGCCAAGGTAGAAAACTCCTAAGATCAACATTGTGTTAAGGTTCTGTATGCGGTATGTTTGTAATTCCCATATCATACAAGGTGTAATAAACAGAATCGCAAAAAATATTGCGTACGTTGTAATGATTAAGGACGAAAAACGTTGTGAGGCAATTTTGACGTAAATCGATAATAATGCCCACGTAATAGCAGCCCCGACTAAGATGATTGTTCCGGTGAAATACGTTCCAACTTTTATATCCCATCCGATAACGATGATAACACCTAACGTTGCTAGGAGTACGGAAATGAATTTGCGAATGGTAATACGTTCTTTTACTATTATTCTTGCAAAAATGATCATAAAGGCTGGTGTTGCAGATGTCACTAAAGAACCTGTATGGGCATCGGACAATTTTGTCCCAATGAATTGAAATGTAATGGAAATAAAATAACCGATAAACCCGATCCAAGCAAATAATAACCAATCCTTTTTCGCGATTGGAATCTTCGTTTTCTGTTTTCGCTGCGTGATTTGTAAAATGATAAATAAAATCACAAAAGCGATAGTGAAACGTAACCAAACAAGTGTAAGTGGGGGAATAAACTCTAAGACGTATTTACTAACAACGTACATGCCTCCCCAAATGCTTGCAGCAAGCGATAAACAAAATGCACCGAGTAATGAATGTTTCATAATTATATGACCTCCGTCTATTTTTAGGAATACATACCCTTAAGACGAAGCAATATTATAATGCCCGTCTTAGAGACGGATTACTGGTTGATCATTTTCGAATAAGTTGTTGTAAAACATTACGATTCTCCTTTCTATCTTGTATAGGTTTCTTTAATTTGATGAATGGATAAATTTAAGCGATAGTTACCAAAAATTAAAATTTCATTTAATAAAGTATGTAAATTTTCTTGGGAGTCTATTTGTACTTTGAGGAAGTAACATCCTTCACCACTAATTTTATGAGCTTCTACAATGGAATCTTCTTTTGTTATAAATGATGTGAATGTAGAGTGTTCATTTGTCTTCATAAAAACCGTGATGAAAGCAGTGTACGGCATGCCTAATTTCAAATGATCTACTAAAATGGTATACGCTTTTATTACTCCTTCATCCTCCATTTTTCGAATACGGTTTCCAACGGATTGTCCTGTCATATGAACGCTTTTCCCAATATCTTTCCACTGCATTCGTGAATTTTTCTTTAGTAAATCAAGAATTTGCAAATCTGTTGAATCAATCATCGCTCAAAACCCTTTCATGGTGAAATCATATGACGTCAAATTCTTTCATGGGAATGTTACAGTTAACTCGTTAAAGCTCTATAATTAGATTATAACTTAATTTTCAAAATATTGGAGGGCTAATAATGAAAACGGGACTTGTATTAATTGATATTCAAAATGATTATTTTCCAGGTGAAAAATGCGAATTACATGAACCATTAAAAGCGGTTGAAAATGCAAAAAAAGTGTTAGATTTCTTTAGGGAAATGAATTTACCTGTATTTCATGTGCAACATATTTCAGTAAAGGAAGGAGCTACTTTTTTTCTTCCGCATACAGAAGGTGTGAAAATTCATTCTTATGTAGAACCTCTTGAAATAGAATATGTCGTACAAAAAAATTATCCAAATAGTTTTCGGGGAACCAATTTATTAGAGTTACTTCAGCGAGAAGGGATTGAACATTTGGTGATTTGCGGAATGATGACGCATATGTGTATTGATACAACAGTAAGAGCTGCTAGTGATTTAGAATTTAGATGTACAGTTATAGCAGATGCTTGTGCGACAAAAGATCTTGTATTTAACAATGAACGGATTCAGGCCGAATATGTTCACGCGGCATTCATGGGTGCTTTAGATAATATGTTTGCGAATGTCATTGAAACAAAAGAATTTTTATCAAGTTAAATATAGTAAGTAAAAGAAGCTATTCTACAGCATGTAGATTTGTAGCTTCTTCTTCTTTTTGCGTGGAAGAAAATGAATCTTAATATTTTCATAAACTGTTATTCTTAACCATAACGTTTGACTGTACAGTTTATGTATTGTATGATGTTTGTAACAAATATGGGGAGGGAAGGTCGTTGGGAAGGTGTACCGAATCGGACAGTTGGCTCACATGGCTCATGTTTCGAAACGAACGATTGATTATTATACGAATCTAGGTATTTTGAAAGCGGAGCGATCTCAATCTAATTATCGCTACTACGACGAAACAGCAATTGAAACATTACGTTTTATTGAGAGATGTAAAGAAATGCATATACCGCTTTCTGAAATTAAGGATAGGATCGAGGAGAAAAAGAAGCTGCTCGGTGTTAATGAAGACGTTTCGGAACAAGTAAATGATGTAACAGAGCGTATCCACCGTTTGGAGACGGAATTAGTAGAATTAAAACCGTTATTAGATGGGTTAACAGATTCACAGCGCGAAAAACTAACGAAACATTTATCAACTCAAACGACAGCTTTAATACAATCTCTTATCTTACTATTATAGTAGATAGGGCTATCCACCCTTTTAATTTCTGTATAGCGCTTTATTTTCTAATTTTAGAGAGTAAAAGAAAGTAATTATTTATACAGGAGGTGGACACCTTAGTTTTGAAACTAAGGGGGATTCTTTGGAAATATTTAATTTAGTTATGATTGCGATTTTAATCGCATTTACTGGATTTTTCGTGGCAGCAGAGTTTTCTATGGTTAAGGTGCGTCCAAGCCGTATTGACCAACTTGTTGCAGAAGGAAAACGAGGTTCATTAGCAGCCAAAAAGGTAACAACAAATTTAGATGAATATTTATCGGCGTGTCAGTTAGGAATTACAATCACAGCTCTTGCGCTCGGATCGCTTGGAGAGCCTACGGTTCATCGCTTATTACAACCGTTATTTCAAGATCTGCATTTACCAGAAACAGCTGCGAATTCAATATCGTATATTCTTGCATTTGCAACGGTTACCTTTTTACATGTTGTTGTTGGTGAGCTAGCACCGAAAACATTAGCAATTCAAAAAGCAGAGACAATTACAATGTTGTTTGCAGCACCGCTTATTATGTTTTACAAAATCATGTTCCCATTTATTTGGGTTTTAAATAAATCAGCGCGTCTTGTAACGGGGTTATTCGGATTAAAACCAGCTTCTGAGCATGAGGTAGCTCATTCGGAAGAGGAATTACGTTTAATTCTTTCAGAGAGCTATGAAAATGGGGAAATTAATCAAGCGGAGTATAAATATGTAAACAATATCTTTGAGTTTGATAATCGTATTGCCAAAGAGATTATGGTGCCACGGACAGAAATCGTTGGTTTCTATCTTGAAGATTCAGTAGAAGATCATATGAAAGTTATCCGAAGTGAAAAGTATACACGTTACCCGATCTTTGGAGAAGATAAAGATGATATTATCGGTATGGTGAACGTAAAAGATTTCTTTATTCGTTATATGAAAAACGATAAAGAAGACTTGCAATCTATCAAAACATTTATGCGTCCTATTATTGAAGTAATGGAGACGATTCCAATCCATGATTTGCTTCTGCAAATGCAAAAGAAGCGAATTCCAATGGCTGTGTTATATGATGAATATGGCGGGACAGCCGGAATTGTGACACTTGAAGATATATTAGAAGAAATTGTTGGTGAAATTCGTGATGAATATGATGAAGATGAGCATCCGCCAATTCATCACGTTGATGAGCATCATAAAATTGTCGATGGCAAAGTATTGATTAGTGAGATTCAAGATTTATTTGGATTACACATTGATGAAGTCGAAGTTGATACAATTGGCGGTTGGGTGATGACACAAAATCACGAAATTCAAGAAGGACAATCCGTTGAAGCAGAAGGATATGAATTTAAAGTTTTAGAAAAAGACGCACATCAAATTAAGCGTATTGAAATTCGTAAAATGGATGTACAACAAGAGGAAGCAGCAACTGTATAGTTGCTGCTTCTTTACGTTTTTATGTAAAGACAGAAAAAATACCAGTTTTAATAATAGAATATTCTTAATTATTAGCAAATGTGTTAAAATAAAAAATGCGTTTTTTAAAGCGAGAGGGGGATGGGATATGAATAAACAGCAAATTATTGATGCATACGATATACTAGCGGATCATTACGAACATAGAGTTGATTATGAGAGTCCTTATAATACAGATTATGAACGCCCCGCTATGATGAGTCAGTTGCCTAGCAATATGAAAGAGATGAATATAATTGATGCTGGGTGTGCAGCAGGATGGTATACAGAACAGTTTTTAAATAGGGAAGCAAATGTTACCGCGATTGATGTTAGTAGTGAGATGGTTGCGGCAACAAAAAGAAGGATAGGAGAGAAAGCGGACGTTTTTCAACTAGATTTTGAAAATACGTTACCTTTTGCAAATCGTACATATGATTATATTGTTAGTTCATTAGCTCTTCATTATATTGCAAATTGGGAACGAACTTTCGCTGAATTCGCGAGATTACTAAAGCCAAATGGAACATTATTGTTTTCCGTTCATCACCCAACAATGGATATTCATTTATCGGAGAATAAACAATACTTTAAACGTGAATTTCTTCATGATAGATGGAAGAAAAGCGATAAGTATGTTGATATGTACTTTTACCGCCGGCCGCTGCAAGACATTATAAATGATACACTTTATCACTTCGAGATTGAAAAAGTGATTGAACCGATCCCTACAGAAGAATTAAGAAAAAATCATCCATCATCTTATGAGAAGTTATTAAAACAACCAAGTTTTTTAATAATAAAGGCAAAGAAAAAAAGATTCTAAGATTGTAATATCAATCGCCGTGTAAGGTTCTACGAGGTTAAATTCTAGATTTGTGTAGCAATGTTAATTGAAATATAAAATCACAGTAATTTCAGGGGGAAATTATGTATACATACATTTATATGGTAAGACATGGTGAATCACCTAAAATAGAAGGTAACGAACGAACGCGTGGATTGACTGAGAAGGGGAAGCTTGATGCAAATAGAGTAACTGAATTATTGAAAAATGAAGGAGTAGACACGCTCATTTCCAGCCCATATAGCCGAGCTATGTTGACAATTGAGGAGTTAGCTCATTTTTATGAGAAAGAAATATTAATAGACGAAAATCTTAGAGAATGTATGTTTACAAGTGAAGAAACGATAATGTCAGATAAGGAATTGTATCCACTTGTAAAGAAGATGTTTTCGAGTCCAAATTTTTCAATACGCGGCGGAGAATCAAAAGAAGATTGTCAGAACCGTGCTGTGACAGTATTGAAGGAGATATTAACAGATTTTAAAGGGCATAAAATTGTAATTGGAACTCATGGACTTGTCATGACATTAATGATGGGTTACTTTGACCGTCAATATGGATATGAATTTTTAATGGAGACTTCAAAACCGGATGTATATAGGATGAAATTTAACGGTGAGCAATTAATTGATATAAAGAGATTATGGACAGAATGATTTTGACAATTACATAAAGAAGGCGAAGCTATTTAGCTTCGCCTTCTTTATGATCGTTTGAACAGATTTCATTATTATTCACTCAGAATAATAATGGAAATACATGAATTATAGGTTCTTCATAAGGATGAATGCTTTTGATAATGCTTAATACTTCTTCAATTTTCTCATACAAACATCTAAATTCTATGTTTCAGCTTTGATCGGGAACGAAAAGCTATGATATACCACATAACATTAACGATTAATGTAGCTATACAAAGGACTAGTAAAGTAGTGGATAGTCCCATCGTTAAGATAATTACAAGTACTGTCAGGCTCATGAGGAGTCCAAAGCCACAAAAAACAGCCATGACGAACTTCATGATGTGCACGCCTGCCATATATAAAATTAAGGGCAAAATATAAAATATAAGAATCATATCTATACTTGCCCACATATTGAAAGTACCAAACTTATTAGCGTTAGGCCCGGAATCAGCAAGTGGAGAAAGTGAAGCCGCAACTAACATTGCGCAAAAGAGTAATGCAGAAACTAAAGTCATGAAAATTACACGAGATTTGTTTGTTTCCTTCGTCATAATGTATTTCATTCCTTTCAATGCATTGTATTCTCTTTCATAGTATAACAGATATATGAAAATAAGGTTATTTTTGGTTTCGGGGTAGATTGACATAACATATGTGAAATTAAAAACAGAGTATGTAAGAACGTTACATACTCTGTTTTATATGCAATAGATTTTCATTCGTTTTAACAGTTCGATATAAAAAATGAAGAAGTGAAAATCCAACAATGCCTAAAATACCAAAAAGAATCCAAGGAAGACTCATATCTTGCCAATACTTCGTAAAGAAAGTTCCAGTATAGTTTCCAATCGTAAAGCCTATGGCAAGTGATAGCTGGAAGAAACCGAAATAGGTTGCTGTGTATTGTTCGTTACTAAAGTTCGCAACCGCAATATCGGCATTCGGTAATACAAGTGTTTCTCCGATCGTAAATAAAGTGACACACGCTAGCAGCCAATATGGATGAAAAGAAAATGGGATGAGAAGAAAAGATAGTCCCATTAGTAACACACCATACTTAACAAGAGACAGCGCATGATATTTTTTGAAGAGATATTTAAATACAATCATAAATAAAAAACCTGTAATTGCGTTTACTGTAATAACGAGTCCTACTAAGTTTTGATCGTGGCTTATGTTATTCATATGAAGTGGTAATGCAACCGTAAGTTGTGTAAACATCGTATAAAAAAACACCATGATGAGTGAAAAAGATAGAAAAGGTTTATTTTGTCCAGCAACTTTTATTCCTGTTAAAAGTTGCGTTTCGTATACAGTAACATGAAAGTGAGATCTAAGAAGAAAGAATAGGAATGCTAAAACTAACATGAGTGATCCAGTAAATATAAATGGATACATAGGATTCCATTGAAGTAATATACTCCCTGCGATCGGCCCAATAATTGCTCCGCCGTTTAGAAAGAGGTTTAGGTATGTAAAGGTATCTTTTCTTATATGAGCTGGTTGAGAGCCAAAGACAGCACGTGCAGAAGGTTCATAGAAAGCCGTTCCAAATCCTATGAATATTGTTGCAAGCATAATGGCATGAAATCCTGAAAATATTCCCAATGAAAGAAAACCAATACCTCGTAAAATCATTCCAATTATCATCATAGTAATATAGCCAATCCGATCGGCAAGTATTCCAGTACATAACGGAAATATACGAGAGGTAATTGTAAGGGCTGTTAATATGGTACCCACTTGCATAGCAGAAAAATGTAAAGAATTAGATAAATAGATAGCTAGAAAAGCCATCACAGCAAAATGACCAAGTGTCATAAAAAAAGACGAAAATAATACAAAACGAATAGGTAATGAAAAAGACCTCAAAGTTGTCACCCTCCTTGTTAACCATCTATTTTTTTAAATGGTTAACGTTTTTATGTTATAATTATACTGAAAATACGAAATAAAGTAAACTATGGAAAGTTGGTGGTGATTTTGAGTAACAACCAAATTGCGCCAGAGATGTTAGAAAGTATAAGAGCCTTTTTAAATACATGGAGAATTCCAAATGAAACGAGAGAACCAGTTGATCTTTTAGAATCGGAGGAAGATATACATCAGTTTATGGTGGAGCAGTGGAATGAAGAGCTGCCTTTTGGCTCACTGGAAGAAGTAAAGTTTTTTCGAGATACAATTCGCGAGGCCGTGGAACAACAGAAGCCGTTAAAACCATTGTTTGAAAAATATCCATTGCAAGTAATGACGATGGATGAGGCGGACGTCATTACATATCAAGCAATTGGTGAGGAAAATTTATATACATTTTTATTGCGGATTATTATCTCGGCGATTACAAAAAAACAGTGGGGAAGATTAAAAGCTTGTCCAGATTGTAAATGGGTGTTTTACGATCAATCTCGTAACGGTAGTAAACGCTGGTGTGGTATGTATGCTGAAGGAGAAGGGGGACGTGCTTGCGGTACAATCGCAAAAGTAAAAAGGTACCGGGCGAAGAGAAAAGCGAGTTCAAGTTATATAAAATAGCGGAAGCTTTGCAGTTATGCAATGCTTCCGCTATTTTCTTACTTTTTACACTGAACAATGTGTTGCATAACATATTTATGTTGAATGCAACTTGCTGTTTTTGCTGTATAATAGGGACGTTGTTGTTCTAATTTTACTCTTTGCTCCATTGTTTTCTTTTCATGGTCGGATATACGTAACATGAAAATCATCTCCTTTTATCTAACAATATATTTGAATTACATAAGAAACATACTGTTAGTGTTAAGGAGGAATGCTTAGTAGCATAAGTAAAAAGCACCTTCCTCTCTCAATGCGCTTACGAGGTTAGCTGTCGGACTCGGAATGTGAGAGTACCCCTACTAAAAAAGATTCGCCCCAAGTGGCATATGCCACAGAAATGGTTCCCCCGCTCCAAAATTTGGATTCAGCAAAAGGTTATATACAAATAAAGTTAACATATTTATCCAAGTTAATCAATCTATTTTAGCTTTTTAAATTGTACAAGAACGAGACCGTCTGGTAATGTAATTTCGTTTGTTTCAATAAAATTATGTTTCTTATATAAAGAAAGAGCAGGCGTGTTTTTCTTACCGGTTTGTACAATATAGTTTGTTGTTTCTTCATGTAGTTGAAATAGGTGTTGCAGTAGTGCAGTTGCAATTCCTCTATGAAAATATGTAGGAGAAACAACGAGGCGATGTATATCAACAACAGCATCCTCATATTGAAACGAAATAAACCCAGCTAACGTATCATCAATGAAGTATCCATAAAAGATTTCATTACAATTTTGAATATCAGTAATTGTGTCATACAATCGCGGAATTGAATTGTTTTGAAGGTACTGTGCTTCAACTTTATATGCGGCAATTTGAACTTCTAAAATTTCCGCAGATTCTTCAATAGAAGAGGGAGATAATTTTCGAATCAATTGAAGGTCTCCTTTCATAGCATTATTTTTACATTTTCACAAGTAATTGATTGGCATATCGACGTGCCCATTGATCAGCTGATAATACTTCTTCTAATGAAGGGTTTGCAATATTTTGATGAGCTTCTAATGCAGAATAGATTGTTTTTTCAATATCAAAAAATGAAATTTTATCTTGTAAATATAATGCATTCGCAATTTCATTTGCAGCATTTAATACAGCAGGGGTTGTCCCGCCGATTTTCCCAGATTCATAAGCAAAGTGAAGGCATGGGAATTTCTCTAAATCAGGTTTTTCGAAATGCAAGCTCCCAACTTCTAATAAATTTAATTTTTTAAATGAAGATGGTAAACGCGATGGATAGTGAAATGCATATTGAATGGGCATACGCATATCAGGTGCCCCGAGCTGAGCCATAATAGAGCCATCTACAAACTCGACAAGAGAGTGAATTATGCTTTCTTTATGAACCATAACATCGATTTTTTCATAGGGAACGTCAAATAACCAACGTGCTTCCATTACTTCAAATCCTTTGTTTAGTAATGTTGCAGAATCAATTGTTAATTTTGCTCCCATTAGCCAGTTTGGATGTTTTAGTGCATCTTTCGCTTTGAGAAATTTCATTTCTTCACGTGTTTTATCTCTAAATGCACCACCAGAGGCAGTTACAATTAACTTGTCAATTTCTTTATTATTTTCACCATTTAAGCATTGGAAAATAGCAGAATGCTCACTATCTACTGGAATAAGGCGACAATGATTTTTCTTTGCTAATTCTGTAACAATATGACCTGCTGCCACTAATGTTTCTTTATTAGCGATAGCAATGTCTTTTTTCGCTTTTAAGGCCTCGATTGTTGGAAGCAGTCCTGCTACACCAACGACAGAAGTTAAGACAAGGTTACTATCGGGGTGCGTAGCAACTTCAATCAAGCCATCTTCTCCGTATACAATTTTTGCTCTAGTAGAAATACGTGAGCGTAGTGTATCTGCTAATTCTTTCGTACTCACGCTGACAATTCGTGGCTGAAATGTTTGGATTTGTTGTTCTAGCATATCAATATTTTCATTTGCAGTTAAACCAATAATTTGAAAATGTTCTGGGTGAGCAGCGACTACATCTAGAGCTGATGTCCCAATCGAACCAGTTGATCCCAAAATTGAAATATATTTTACCATAATAAATCCTCCATAGTTGAATGAATCTTTTCCGTAAACTTATATGTAATTAGATAAAGAAAGGCAAATTCCTGCTTAATAAGACAGAAAGTTCCCTTTTATCTAAAAAATATCATGGTATAATAAGGAAAAATAAAAGAAAAAGCGATGAAAGAGAAGAGTACATATTTGGAACTACACAGAGAACTGATGGTTGGTGGGAATCAGTAAGGGAAAAATGTGGAATGGGCTCTGGAGCTGCAAGCTGAATTGAGTAGGCTTTGACGGTTGTTTCGACGTTACTCGAATCATAAAGAGAGCTATGAACTTGTAGCTAATAAAGGTGGTACCGCGGGAGTCCCTCGTCCTTTTTAGGATTGAGGGACTTTTTTATTTGTAAAAGGAGGAGTAGTTGTGAATAAAAAAGTTATGTTAACAGGAATTAAACCAACTGGACATCCGCATCTTGGAAACTATATTGGAGCAATTAAACCAGCCTTGCAGCTTTCTAAACGAAGAGAAGGAGAGGTGTTATATTTTATTGCCGATTATCATGCATTGAATGCGGTGCATGATCCAATGAAATTTCGTGAATATACGAAAGAAGTAGCGGCAACGTGGTTATCATTAGGCTTAGATGAGCATGTAATCTTTTATCGGCAATCAGATGTACCAGAAATCTTAGAACTATACTGGATTTTAGCTTGTCTTACTCCAAAAGGTTTAATGAACCGAGCGCATGCATATAAAGCGAAGGTCGATCAAAATATAGAAGCAGGAGTAGATGCGGATACTGGTGTAAACATGGGATTATATACGTATCCTATTTTAATGGCTGCCGATATTTTATTATTTCAATCAAACTATGTTCCAGTTGGAAAAGATCAAATTCAGCATGTAGAAATTGCGAGGGATATTGCATCGTATTTTAATAACACATTTGGAGAAATCTTCGTATTGCCAGAGTACATGGTTCAAGAAGAAGGAGCAATTGTACCAGGTCTCGATGGACGAAAAATGAGTAAAAGCTATGGAAATGTCATTCCGTTATTTGAAGAACCAGAAAAGCTGAAAAAACTCATTTTTAAAATCAAAACAGATTCTTCTTTACCAAGTGAACCGAAGGAACTTGAAACATTATTTATGTTGTATAAAGAATTTGCCACAGCTGAGGAAGTCGCAATCATGAAAGAGCGATACGCAACAGGTATCGGCTGGGGGGATGTAAAAAAAGAGTTATTCCGCGTCATCAATCGTGAGTTAGAAGAGCCAAGAAAGAAATATGAAATGTATATGAATGAGCCGCATTTACTTCAAGAAGCAATAGAAAAAGGAGCAGAGCGGGCCAGGGAAATAGCTAGGGTGAATTTAGTGGAAATAAAAAAACGGATTGGGTGTTAATGTGTGAAAAGGAACCAATGGATTTGGTTCCTTCATGTGTGGGGAGAGTTTTAAGATTTTATAACAGAAATAAATAAGATAAGTTCCGCGAAGATGAAAAAACAGATTTAGAGTTGCTTTTTACTACTAAAATGCGACTCTAAATTTATCACGCTATTCGTGGGTAGTAAGACTCCCACCTCAAGATTCAGAGAGAGCAAAGAAGATAGGTGGGGGATGAAGAACCCCCACCACTGACGGAAGTTTCACTTTATTCTTTCCTGAAGTAGGTGGAGAGAGCTACCTTAACTAATTTGCACATGATTTTTATGAGTAATAGCCGAATATCAAAGAGTCTTTATATGAAAATAAAAATAAATCTATATTTAAGAAATCTCCTATTTAATTCAAAAATGACAAGACTGGAGGTAAGTTAACTTGCTTCAAATAGAAAGTGCTATTTGGTTGTTTGTAGTTGTTTTTATGCTTCATGACTTTGAAGAGATTATTAGCGTTGAGAACTGGGCCAAGCGAACAGAGAGTGTGTTGCGAGATGAGAAGAACTGGATAAAGAAAACTATTTGGAGGTTTTGGAATGTTAATTCCTATTTATTTGCAAAAAGGGACGTTTTTATCTTCCTAACAATGTCAATTATTACATTCCTTAAGGTCCAATATTTAGGAAGTACTTGGAGCTCTATGTTATTTTTGTTCTTCCTCTTATTTGTATTACTACATAATATAGTTCATGTTTTACAAACGGTTATCCTTAAAATGTATACGCCAGGATTGTATACGTCTGTGATCTTGGTAACTCCATATACGATTTATTTAATAAGTAGATTAAGATTAGCAAATTTAATATAAATATTACAACTTTATTGAATTAAGTGATATGTATCGGTTTGAAACAAAGATGCACTGTTTTGAAAAAGGTTAACCGTTTATAAAAAAATGAATTGAAACGACTTATTCTAGGTAGTGGAAGGGATTTAGGCTTCTATTTGTTTGTTGTAAAATACAAGCTTAATTATTATTTTTAATCAAACTAAATAAAATTATAATGTGGTAACTTGTGGTAAAATAGTAAAGAATTCAAATTGAATCATGGGGGTTCGAATGAAAAAAAGTATAATTACATTTATTGCTTTCACCCTTTTTTGTGTATCTTGTAGCCATAACACAACTAGTTCTAAAGAAACAGAGAATACTGGTGCTGCGATAGATGATCCAGCTTTAAATTCACCGGAAGGTAAAAAATTAATAGAATTAGGTAAAAGAAAAGATGAAATGGCAAGGGAAGCAGAAAATAGGGGATTTTATAGAACGGGAACAATAGATAGAGGTAAATTTAAAACTGAAGAAAATAGCTTAGGAATTAATCGATGTGATGATTTCAAAGGTGAAATAGGCCAATTTATGAAAGTAAAGAAAGATGAGAATTGGTCGTTCTCCTTAAATGAAGAAACCCAGAGAGGCATTATAACAGCATATATTATCGATTCATACGGGAATATAGCTTTACAGTTAAATAATGAACAGAAAGAAAAAAATATTAAAATCCCAAAAGATGATGTGTATCAAGTGAAAATAACTGGTGAAAACTTTAGTGGAAATTTTCTTTTATTATATAAACAAAAATCTTAGGTGTTAATAAAAGAACTTGTAGCAGCTGCTACAA
>NZ_JBALLY010000105.1:15735-24100 GCF_036963045.1 Bacillus sp. JJ864
TCATAAAATGGAAACAAATTTCTGAATCGATAGTTTTATGTGATTGTTCTATCCAAAACGTCTGTTTGTTTAAAGTAAATTTCAATAGAATTGATTAGCAAAGGCTTTCTTTTAAAAATGTGTCTAAAATTAATTTATGCACTGATCCAACATTTGTAGGGAGATCATGGATAGGAAAGAATCGTAACTCTTTTGATTCAGCATGATCGATTCGTAATGATCCTTCAAAATCACGACAAATATATGTAACGAGAACACCATATACTTGATCTCCATTTGGGTATGTATTAAAAAATTCTTTCCCAGAAAAATTTTGAAAGGGTTCTAATTGTTTCACGATTAACCCTGTTTCTTCATAGACTTCTCGCTTAGCAGCCTCTTCTAACGTTTCACCGCATTCAAGTGCACCGCCAATTATTCCCCAGCAGTTGTAATCGCTGCGAAGTTGAAGAAGTACTTCATTATTTTTGTTTAATATAATTACATGTGAACCTATTAGAATGAGTGGGCGATTTCCAACTAAATTACGCATTTCTTCGATATATCCCATAAGACACCAATCCTTTTATTTATGTAGTAAGTATGTTTCGTATGGAGTTAATCTAAACTATTCTAAAATGGGAGTAGAATGACCTGCTCTTATTAAAATAGCGTTTTTTCCTTTGTATTTTGTATAGTTGCTACAATCATTGTTTCACTATATATCTTAATAGAATGTAGGCAACTCTTTTAACATCAGTTCTGCTTGAGATGTTATATTACTAAATTGAATATTAGGTACAGTTCTAAAATATAAACTGCGTAGGAAAGTTTTTATATTTGTACATAGATTACAAAAATCATTGACTGGAAGTCTTGCTTTGTATTGCGGGAGCAAGTTTAATTTGATACGGATAATCTCAAAAAACTGCTTTTGTGAGAAGCCTTTTGATATCATGGAAAGAAGAGGGGTAATAATACGCTCATCTTCATCAAAATGATACACTATAGAATAAACGAATATTTTATTTAAAAGACAATGAGTTAGTTCTTCGTAATATTGCTGTGGCAGTTTTAGATTATGAATAAGGGCATCAAAAGTATCTGCTGCATGAGCAACACTATGCGCCCAGCCGTGAGGGTGTACATATCCTCTTAAATCAATTTCTTGGTTCAGATAATCTACTAATTTTTCTTTGACGGTAATAATCGTTTCTTGTGTTAAAAAATTTGTTTTATTATCTGCACATAATATTAATGCAATTAATAATGTTGTGAAAGAACGCGTAAACACGCTATCATTATCATTAGAAGTGATGCCGCAATATAAGTATTGTTCTTCTAAAGTTAGGATAAGTAATTTTTCTAATTGAGCTCCATGAAAATACTCACGTGAAATGAGGTAAGAAAAGGTAGAGTAAATCAATTGATCACGTAAATAGCTGTCTAACGTTCCAATATGCTCTAGCATATGTATGCTTAATTGATTTAAATCGATATTTTGGGGCAATAAATATCCGTTTTTTTGAATCGTTTCTAACAATTGCTGCAGCATAATGGTATTCAATGATGCTCCCCCTCATTTTAGCTTTAACGATACGAATAAAAATTTCTAATGAAAGGTAAAGTATCCTTTCTTGATAAAAACATCAAATTTCTAGTATTCTACATATTCATAAAAACTCCTGCTCATGCAATCGAAAACATGTTATTTTAAAAAATATACAGAAAGAGGTTAAGGAATGAATCAATTTGTTAATATGGAACGTGATTTTAAAGTATTGGTAGGAGAACCGCACTATATTACAATTGAAGAAAATAATACAGTTTCCTACACAAAGGAACAAGTTACAGAAATTGTGCAATATTGGATGGGAAAAGCAACGGATAAAGGAGTTTTACATTTACATTTCGTTATTTCATCAAAAAGTCCAAATTTTACACATTATGAAGAGGTGTTTCAGCGTTTACAATTTCAGCATCAAAAAAGTTGTGTGATGGTACTGAAGGATTTATCTGATGTTACAGATGTGGAAGTTCCGTTTACACTGAAAACAATAGATGAAGTAGGCGAAGATACATTTAAAACAATTTGGCTAGAATCTATGCAGGATTCTTTAAATATGAAAGAAATGTTATCTATAGACCAATTATTATATGCTTTTCAAACAGAAATTGGCGGTAGATGGAATGAACATTGTTTAGTCGCTCTTCAGGGAGAAGATCCAGTAGGTGTTATTTTGCCGTATATAGAGCCAGGTACGGTAGAAGAAGGAAGATTATTTTATCTTGGTATTGTTCCGAATATGCGTGGAAAACGATACGGGACAATGCTTCATGAAAAAGCATTATATATTTTAAAAGAAATTGGTGCCTCATATTATGTAGGGAGCACTGATGAAATGAACGATGCTATGAAGCGAGTGTTTTCTTACAACAACTGTATACAGTTAGGAAAGATAGAGAAATACACAAGAGTGATTAGAAAAGGGTAAATGAAGATTCCTCTCGAAGTATTGAAGAAATCAATCAAGGGGGAAATGGATGATAAAACAAGCTTTTAAAAAAATGATTCCGTTATATCCGGAAATTTTATTCCAAGACTGGCATGTAGAGCACATATCGCAGCGGCAGGAGAATGATTTCGAGTAAAACAGTTTTTTCTGGATATTATGGAACCGACTTTTCCAGATAGTTGTTTGTATCACGCACAGGGCGAGTGTTTTCAATATAATAAACTTACATATTGGCGCGGGATAAATTATAAAGGATGCGATAGTTACGTCACTTCTAAGTGGAAAACACAAATTGAAATTTCTATTGATGATGGAGTAATTCAGCAGCATGAGATGGAGGAATTTTTATATGGATTACATCCATTTGAACTTGAGAAGGCAAAACAACAAATAAAATTACCATTTCATCAACTAAGTTTTCAGGGTCATATTGAAAAGGGGGGAGGCGAAATTAGTCGTTGCTCCGTATGGTGTTCTCCTAATGAAAAGAAATTTGCGCCATTACCATTTTCAGTTCCTTGTTCATGGGAATTAGAGTCTATTGGTTGTGGTGATAACGAAACGCAATATGTATATTGGGATGCGAAAGAGCAGTTATATACATTATGGGCATGTCGGCATACCAATTATAGCTATCATCCTGTGTCTTCTTGGATAAGAAATTATAGTTCGCCGCAAAAGATTGGAAACTGTGAATATTATGTGCATCCACAAAG
The DNA here is from genome assembly GCF_036963045.1 of Bacillus sp. JJ864. Classification (NCBI taxonomy): domain Bacteria; kingdom Bacillati; phylum Bacillota; class Bacilli; order Caryophanales; family Bacillaceae; genus Bacillus; species Bacillus sp. JJ864. The sequence goes on from NZ_JBALLY010000105.1 coordinate 18,947, forward strand.
AGGGACAGTTGTATATCAAGACTTTGGGAATGAACAAATTGCCTATGTCTTTCGAGGGATACCTTGTACATCTTTTACAGATATACAAGAAATGTTTTCTCTGTATTAATAAATTGATTGCAAAATGTCATGAAATATGTAAGACGAATTACATTATATGGTATACAATAGGCGTTAGAAAGGATAGTGAAAGTGATAGGTGGAAAAATGGAAACGAATATGAAACAAACAAATTTAGATGTAACAGTAGAGAGAGAAAATGATAACACTTTATCTATAAAATGGGGTAGTATAGAAAAACTAGTGCAGGTGTATTGGAGTACATTTCCGGAGAATATTGAAGAAAATGGGGAATTATTAACAATTGTAACAGACGCCTCATCAGTTACAATTGAAGATCCGAATCCAGCAAAGCGAGTTTATTTTCGATTGGTCACGAGCGAAGGAGAGCGTATGACAGTAGCAGAGCGCCGCTTACCACTGCAAGGTGCGTTTAACTTTCGTGATTTAGGCGGGTACGAAGCGAAAGATGGCCGTATGGTGAAATGGGGGAAATTGTACCGTTCTGAAGAATTAGCAGGGCTAACAGAAGAAGATATTCGTTATATACATAATTTAGGATTGGAAACTATCTGCGATTATCGCACAGATTTCGAAGTGAACCATAAACCAAACCCTGAAATGCAAGATGTTCATCAAGTTTCCTTACCAGTTATGCAAGATTTAGCAAAAGACTTAAATATTAATGAATTTTTCCATCTAGGAGATTTATCAATGCTTGGCAAGCCAGGAGAATATTTAGTGAAGATGAATCGAGATTTCGTGACTGGCAATGAAGCATTTGTGACATTTTTAGAACTTATACAAGACACAAACAACTTACCGCTTCTAAATCATTGTACAGCAGGAAAGGATCGAACTGGCTTTGCATCTGCTTTATTATTACTTTTACTAGGTGTGCCAGAAGAGACGGTCATGCAGGATTATTTATTGAGTAATGGATTTCGTGAACAGTTGAATGAGAAAATGATGGCCTTTTTAGGAGCACAGCTTAAGGATGAAACAAGTATTGAAATTTTAAGCGCGATGTTTGAAGCGAGGGTTGAATACTTGCAAGCGGCATTTGATGAAATTCACAATGTATATGGGTCTGTGGAGCAATATGCTCATAAAGGAATTGGCATTACGAAAGAACAACTAGCCAATTTACGTGATTTATTGTTAGAAGAAAAATAAGATAGAAGGTAGAGATCTTAAAAAGTTGTAAGATTACTTTTTAGAATCTCTACCTTTTTTATTTTCTTTATTTTACAATTAATTTGAAAATTGTTGAAATAATTACAAATATATCAATACTGTTAATGAAACAAATAACGTAAAATTTGTAAAGAGGGGAGGAAATGAAGAGATGTTAGCATGGATATTGGGGGTATTAATCATAGTAGCAGTGACAGTTACGGGGACGATAATGGTTGGGAAAAGTGAGGAAGAAAATTACGGAACTTCAACGAAAGGAAATATTGCAAGACTTTCAATCATTTATCTACTTTTAGGGGTTGTTTTAGCAGTTGGGGTAGCTTCGTATATATATTTTTATGGATAAGGGAACATAGGGTAGTAGAAAGAAAGTAAGACCTTCAGCAGGAGGTCTTACTTTTCGTTAATGTGAGATAAAGAGATGTTGTATTTGATGATTCTAAAAAGTTATAAAATACAGAAACCTATTATGTTATAATTGTAATGTAATTATTGGAAAAAAAGAGAAGGGCTGGATATGGATGATTGAAATTGCTAATGTATCAAAGAGCTATAACGGTAGCAAATTTGCAGTAAAAGATTTAAATTTAACAGTGCCAAGCGGAGAGATATTTGGTTTTTTAGGCCCAAATGGTGCAGGGAAATCAACGACAATTAAGATGATAACAGGTATTCATTCTCTTGATAGCGGAACGATTTCCGTAAATGGAAAAGACATTGCGAAAGAGCCGCTTGAAGCGAAAAAGATATTTGGGTATGTTCCTGACAGTCCTGATATGTTTTTACGCTTAAAAGGTATTGAATATTTAAATTTTATGGCGGATATGTATGATGTTCCGAAAGATGTACGTCAAGAAAAGATCCGAACACTAGCAGAGCGTTTTAGTTTGTACGAAGCATTGTCTGATCAAATTCAAAGTTATTCACACGGAATGCGCCAAAAAATTATTATTATTGGCGTTCTTTTGCATGATCCAGATGTCTGGATTTTAGACGAGCCAATGACTGGATTAGATCCGAAATCGGCATTTATATTAAAACAAATGATGCGTGAACATGCTGATAAAGGGAAAACGGTGTTCTTTTCAACACATGTGTTAGAAGTTGCTGAAAAATTATGTGATCAAGTTGCGATTATTAATAAAGGAACACTTCAATTTCAAGGGAACTTAGCTGAAATACGAGAGCACTTTGAATCTAATGAATCTCTTGAAAAAATGTTCTTGGAGATGACAGAAGATGAATAAAATTTGGATGTTAACAAAAATATTATTAAAAATGAACTATGCTGACATGTTAACTGATAAGAAGAAGCGTGTTGTATATGTGCTTTCATTTTTTGGTCTTTTGTGTGTTGGATTCTTATTTATAGGTCCACTTGCCAATGGTATGTATAACGTATTTAAACAATTTGGTCAGGAAAACTCACTACTTGGCATGGGGTTAGCGGTAGGCAGTATATGGGTGTTCGTGTTTAGTATTACGACAATTTTAACAGTGTTTTATTATAGCGATGACGTCGAAATGTTATTACCACTACCACTTCAGCCAGCCCATATTATTACGGCGAAGTTTATTACCGTTTTAATTACACAATATGTGATGGCTTCGTTTGTTTTATTTCCAATTTTCATAGTGTATGGATTACAAAGTGGAGCTTTTATTACATATTATGTCTACTTTTTAATTGTTTACATATTTTTCCCGATTATTCCGTTAGTTCTTGCTTCACTTCTCATGACAGTCATTATGCGTTATACAAATATCGCCAAAAATAAAGATAGAAGTAATATGTTAATGGGGTTATTTACTTTATTGCTAATTGTGGGCATTAATGTATTTATGCAATGGAAAAATAGAAGTGCTGTTTCTGGACAAACTGCAGCAGACTATTTTACAAATAATCAATCTTCATTTCTAGTAGAAATGACAAACTATTTTCCGACAACTTATATTGGGGCAATGGCGTTAATAGAAAGTACCTCTTGGAAAGGAATTTTATATTTACTTCTTTTCGCTCTGATTTCATTGGCGTTTTTTGGATTGTTTTTCTATGTTGCAGGGCGTACATATTTAAAAGGGGTTATTGGAATTTCGAATAGTACTGCGAAAAAAGAAGTGATTTCTACTGAGAATTTTAATAAAGCTACTATGCAAAATTCACATTGGAAAGCATATGTGAAAAAAGAGTTTCGTATTTTGATTCGCACACCACAGTTTTTTATTAATTGTATTGTGCAAACTTTTATAATGCCAATTATGTTTTTCTTTATTATTTTTGTACAGGACGGGAACTTAGCTTGGTTAAATAAATTTATAAAAGATAGTGAAACTACTGGTCTAGCGCTTGGTCTTGCTTTTTGTGCAGGTATGTTTTTAATGGGATCTAATGTTATTGCGACAACATCTTTTTCGAGAGAAGGTCGTACTTGGTTTATCAATCGCTATTTGCCAGTTAAGGCAGAAGGTATTTTCTTTGCGAAAGTATTTACAGCTTGGCTCATTAATACCACTATTTTAGCTATCTTTGGTCTTGTGCTTATCATTGTAGGCGGTGTGTCACCAGTATTTATGTTACTTTGGTTCTTGCTTTGTGCAAATGGCTTATGGTTAAACAATTTAATAGGCACACGCTGGGATGCACAAACCGCTGATATTCATTGGGATTCCGAACAAAAAATGTTTAAAGGTCGTTATACTACGCTTTGGAATTTTCTTGCGAATATATTATTAGTCGGTATTACAGTTGGCGGAGTATGTGCGTTATTTTTCTCATTAGGAGTAGGAATGTGGGGTATGTTTTTCTGTATTCTAGTTATTTTTACTATTGTAAATGTGATCTTGTCTCGTAGTTTACAACTTGGTGCTGAACGTATTCTAGCAAATATCAAATAAATTGTAAATCCTCTGTTACTATACAGAGGATTTTTTATATATTGCTAACTGAAAGTTGTGATGGTACGGGTATAGAAACAGCGAGCTGACCGGGTAAGTGATTCATTCGATTGAAAGGTTTTATTGAGAAAATTGTATTTTTAATAAATAATAAAAAGGGATTTTTGGAAGTATATAGAAACCTATTTGGGAGGTGAATTTGTAATATTAGGAGGCTTATTATGAAATTGAAAAAAATAGCGATTGCTTCATTGGCAATTGGAGCGATGCTCTCCATTACAGCTTGCGGTACCTCAACAGAAAAAGATCAAGCAACACAAAGTAAAAAGGAACAAACAAACAATCAAGAAGAAGCGAAAACAACGAGTGCAGACCAAACAAATGCGAGTAAAAATGAGGATAAGGACTCAAAAACAACAAGTGCAGATGGGAAAACGGAAACGAAATCAACGAATGCAGATCAAACAAAGAATGAGAAAAACGGAACAAGTGAAACAAAATCAACAAATGGAAAGCAAAATGTTAGCGTGAAGAGTGGAGTAAAAGAAGTTGTACAGTTAATTGAAGAAGTGGACAAGCAATTGAAAGCAAATCCAAAACAAGAAGCTGTAAATAAACTTGGCAAGCAACTGGTTGATAAATGGGATGTAGTTGAGAAAGAAGTTGAAGCGCAGCATGCATCCGATTATAAAACAATTGAGCAAAATTTATATCCACTCATTGTTGAAATGGGAAAACAAAAACAAGATTTAAAGAAGCTAAAGACGTTAACGACGAAAACAAAGCAAGATTTAAATCAATTATTGAATAAGCTTTAATAAAAAAATGAATGCAAAATTAAATCTTATCTTATATATAGCTTATGTCATAAAAGGAGAAACGTAGCATCAGTGTACGTTTCTCTTTTTATGATTTAGTTGCAACAAATATATAACGCAGTTTTCAAATTAATAATTAGCTAGATTGATTTAACATATTTCCCGAAAAGAAGTCCCCTTCCTC
>NZ_JBALLY010000106.1:0-13257 GCF_036963045.1 Bacillus sp. JJ864
AGTAGGATATATATAGAACAACATAAGAGTGAATAACAGGAGGAAAAGAGAATGACTACAGTTTTATTTGTAAAAGCAAACAACCGTCCGGCAGATCAAGCAGTTAGCGTGAAATTATATGAGGCTTTTTTAGCGAGCTATAAAGAATCACATCCAAATGATACAGTGGCAGAGCTTAATTTATACAATGAAGAATTGCCATATGTAGGAGTAGATATGATTAACGGCACATTTAAGGCGAGTAGAGGACTTGATTTAACAGAAAAGGAAGCAAAAGCAGTAGCTGTTGCTGATAAATATTTAGATCAATTCCTTGCAGCTGATAAAGTTGTTTTTGGATTCCCGTTATGGAATTTAACAATCCCAGCTGTACTACACACATATATTGATTACTTAAACCGCGCAGGCAAAACGTTTAAATATACGCCAGAAGGTCCAGTAGGTCTGATTGGAGATAAGAAAATTGCATTATTAAACGCAAGTGGCGGTGTATATTCTACAGGACCAAAAGCTGAAATGGAAATGGCCGTTAAATATGTAGCAAGTATGATGAGCTTCTTCGGTGCAAGAGATATAGAAAAAGTAGTGATTGAAGGTCACAACCAATTCCCAGATCAAGCAGAAGAAATTATTGCAACAGGGCTTGAAAAAGCTGTTAAAGTAGCAAGTACGTTCTAATTAACAAAACACTATGGCAGTACCAGCAGTGGTACTGCTTTTTTATTCGCTTATCTAGTAAGATATGAAACGATAGAAAGAAGGATTACATTACAGTGGAACGTTTATGGACAAAAAACTATATCATGCTGACCATTACAGCATTATTATTATTTAGTGGTTTTTATTTACTCATGCCAACACTTCCTATGTTTATTAAACAACTAGGTGGAAGTGAATCTCAAGTTGGCTTTATTATTGGAGTGTTTACAATATCGGCAGTCATTTTACGTCCTATTGTTGGAGGATTAATGGATCGATATGGCAGGCACGTATTTATAATAAGCGGGCTACTATTTTTTGCAATTACCATGTATTTTTATGATTGGGTAACAGGCGTTATATTTTTAGTGGCATTACGTATCCTTCATGGAATTAGCTGGGCAATTGCGACAACGTCAATTGGAACGGCAGTGACTGATGTGATTCCACAATCTCGTCGCGGAGAAGGAATGGGATGGTATGGACTTGCAATGACTTTAGGTATGGCTTTAGGACCGATATTAGGTCTTTGGGTAGCGAAATCATTTTCATTTCATTATTTATTTCTACTATGCACAGCATTAGCAATTATGGCATTCATACTTGCATTTTGTACAAAAATTCCAGCAGTTCAACATACATCAAAACAACCAATATCATTTTTTGAAAAAACAGTTTTACCAATCGCCATTGTGACATTTTTCTTATCCCTTACTTTTGGTGGCATAACAACATTTTTACCACTGTTTGCGGCAAAGATTCAAGTGAATGCAGGTGCTTTTTTCTTAGTTTATGCTGTCACACTTATAGTCATTAGACCGATTGCTGGGAAGATATCCGATAAATATGGAGAAGGGGTTATTATTGTTCCTGCGCTTTTCATACTGATAGTCGCACTATTCGTCCTCGCAATGACAAAAGGGCTTGTTGGAGTCGTTATTACTGCTATTTTATATGGAATTGGATTTGGATCGGCACAACCTGCTCTTCAAGTAGCAACGATACGATTAGCTCCACCAGAGAAAAGAGGAGTAGCGAACGCTACATTTTTTACTGCTTTTGATTTAGGGATTGGTTTAGGATCTATCATTCTAGGATTTGTTTCACAACTCATGGGATATCAAATGTTATTTATGGTCTGTGCGGTATCTGGGTTTGTTAGTTTGTTACTTTTTATTTTGTTTGTGAAAAAGAGATTAAAATAGCGTTTTAATTTACGTAACTACTCAGCTATACCTTTTAGAAATTTAGAAAAGGGTATGATTCTAGTGAAGATGTGTCTCTCTATTACTTATAAATTCATTTTTTGGTATATAGACTGCTGTCATGCAAACACAACAGGAGCCTGCACTTATTGGCTACTTTTGTTTTCAAACCTTGCACGTGGCAGGAAAAGGCACTGACCGCTCCTATGCATCGCCAGTCCCTCTCGACCATTTAAAAAAATGCTTTTCTGTCGGTTTTTCATAAAGTAACTGAGTGGTTACTAATTTACAAAAAAACGCCATTCGTTTTTATGAATAGAAAGGTAGATATTTGGCTATAAAAAATTCCCCCCAATTATTAGTTGTGCTTAACAATTGGGGGGAGTTCATTTTTTGAGTATATACATAAAACTTATTTTACATTTAATAAATACGACCCATTTTTATTTTCATATTTGTAGACATGCAAATAATATTTTCCTGGTTTCGCATTATATTCTCCTGTAATGACATTAGACTTATTTTGGCCAAATGCTACCATGTTTTCTAAATCTGATTCATGATAAAGTGTCCATGTCATTCCAATCTGTTTTTCGTTTACTACGGAAATATCTATATTTTGCGGTGAATTAACCGTAAAAGTATAAATATCTACCTTATCATTGTCGTTAAGATTTCCTTTAATAGTCGTATTGAAATCTATTGGATTTGCCTTTGTATCTTCGTTATTTGGTTCTTTTTCTCTCAAGTATTTTGAATCTTCTTCATTTGGTTGAAATCCTAATTTTAACAATATAGCTTTTAAATCTGGTAAAACACCAATTCTATCATAATCTGGCTCTCCAGATTGTGTTCCTGTATTTGGGTTACTTAAGATGTCTCTTAACTCACTTGGTTTATAAGGTTGACCCAAATGCTCCTTCGCAATACTTTGTATGGAAACGGCTGCACCGGCAATAATTGGTGAAGCGCTCGATGTACCATTAAAGCTAGACGTATATAAATTTTTAGCACTTCTATTTGGTTCCGCAGAAGTTGTATCTACATTTTGACCCCATCCATATACATCAATTCGACTTCCATAATTTGAAAACCATGAACGCCCGTGAGGAACGGTTGATAAAGCAGCTCCGACCATTATTGCACCTGAATCTTTAAAATCTTTGCTATTGCGATTTAAGACTTTCTTTCCATCTTTATTTTTAAATTCATCTAAGTCATTCCAACCATTTGCTCCGGCCTCGATGATTACGATTCCTTTATCCGTTCCAGTGCGAATCGCATCAAATACATCTGGTTGTACTTCAACTGGTAAATATTTATCACGATATCCTTCATAAGATGATTGTGCCTCTAACAATAAAACATCCCCAGCATGTAGATGATTTACAGCACTTAATATGGCATCTGCTTTGTTATTACTATCGTCATCCCTAATTTGAGATACTACTTTTACTGTGGCTTTTGGTGCAATACCAATATTGCCGATTTGATTATCTTCCGCAGCAACAATTCCTAGAACCGACGTTCCGTGTCCGGCGTGCTGATCTGTATTTCTTCCGGATATAAGTTCAATATTTTGATTCTTTAAATCTTCATGATCTAATAGCCAGCCGTACTCCATATCTGCAAATGTTATACCTTTTCCGTCGCCGCCCTCTATTCCCCATGCATAAGGTGCATTAATACCGTATGGTGCCTCTTTTAGATATCCTTGGTTTTCAAATCTAGGGTCATCATATGGGTTAAGGAATAAATTTGGCATCTGTATTTCAGGTGGTGTCAAATTTTCCAGTTCTTTCATGTATACATCTTCAATCAAAGGTGATTGTTTTAATTTTTCTACCAATAGTTCTGCTTGTACATTCTTTGAAGCTTGAACTATATAATAATTTAATAAGTTAGAAGATGAATAATTATTATCGTTTTTCGCATTTTTATCTAGATTTTGAATTTCTTCCGGACTTACAGATGTAAATAAGCGAGTTAATGTTAAATCTGAGTACTCGGAAAAAAACTTTTCTAGTACTATATCATTTTTTTCCTGTTTTATTCTCTTTTCTATCCCATCCTCGTATGGTAAATTGATCTCATTTTTAAACTTTACAATGATTTGCTTTTCTTCTTGTTTTTCTACGTTTGATTCTTTTTGTTGTACTACTGAATCGTTTGAATTAGCACTTACTATATGAGAAGTTTGTCCTACTCCCGTAAAAGTTGTAATTGCTATTGTAGACGCGAGCATTCCTTTTAAAATTTTCATTCATTTTCCCTCTACTTTTTCGTTTTTGAAATATTTCCTATAAAAATATCAAAATTACTATGTAAAAAGCTTTCTACTAGATAAATTATAATGAGCAACTGAAGTGATTTCAATATATTTCCATATGTAATTATGCATATCTAGATATAGTGATTAAAATTCCCTAATACATAAGTCGTTGGTGAGAGAATAAATCTCCTTTTTGTAATTTGCTAAACTTTATAGACTTCCTGAAGTTCCCTCATTTCAGTTATTTTTTGAAAACTACTTTTCACCCAATGTATAATAAATGGAAAAGTGCTGTTATATGAATCTGTTACAATACTTAAAAAAGAAACTACCATATTTGTCTAAGTTTTTCAGTGATAACATCGGCCTTAATTTTCAATCTTATTTGACGAGTATTCGTTTGAAACATACGGTGGAGGAACTGCTTTACAACGGGGAAATGCCTATTGCTGATATTGCCTTAAAGCACGGTTTTCCGAATGCAAAGTCGTTCTATACTGCTTTTAAAGCAAGGTATAACGTAACGCCAAGTGAATACCGGAAGCATTTTCGTCCGGATTTTAGGAAGAGAAAGGAACGGGAATCTGCCAATTATTTGACGTTTAATCAATCGAGCGCACTCGGAATTATTAGCCAATATTTACAGAGAAGTCCTTCGCAACAGGCAGAAGAGATTACGGCGCTGGAAACGGAGGCATATCGGGTCAATGTATCCACTGACAGCAGTCCGATCAGGCATACATGGAAGAACTTAATCACGATTGGAAAAGCAAAAGAAGGATTGCATGCGGACGTGCAGCGGCAACTGAAACGAGTTCAGGTGCGCTGCCCTTTTCGCTATTTGCGGTTTCATGGCATATTTGATGATTCTATGATGGTATACACGGAGAATGAGATAAGGCAGCCGGTATACAATTTTAGATTGGTCGATGAGTTATTTGATTTTCTTCTTTCCGTTAGGCTGAAGCCGTATGAGGATTGGAGATTACCTGCTGAGGAACGGGCGAAAGATCTTGCGGCGCGCATGTCTATCGAACAAATTGCTGGATTAATGCTATATAGCCGCCATCAAGCAGTTCCAGCTACGAGCGATAGTTGGTTCCCAGGAACTTACGGTGGGAAATCTTATGAAGAGAGCGGAGCTAAGCCATGGGATTTGACGGATGAGCAAATCGCCTTTTTGACGAACGATCATCTCCGTCATGTTCTTATTACAACGGTTGAAAATCCGGAAACAGCTACGCGCTGGAGCAACAAGCTGCAAGCCGCTGCGGAAGGGACAAGTTTAGGGATTCCGGCAAACAATAGCTCGGATCCGCGTCACGGTTCTGATGCCAGCTCGGAATTTAACGTCGGTGCTGCTGCAGATTCTCGCGTATCATTTTGCCGGAAACACTTGGTCTTGCGGCGACATTTGATCCTGAAGTGACCCGTCAATTTGGAGAAGTTGCCGCGAAGGAGTACAGGGCGCTTGGTATGACAACAGCACTGTCTCCGCAAATCGATATTGCGACTGACCCGCGCTGGTTCCGCTTCAATGGTACGTTCGGTGAGGATTCACGCCTGTCTACGGACATGGCTCGTGCTTATGTGGACGGTTTTCAAACATCAGAAGGTAAGCAGGAACTAGAAGATGGCTGGGGACTGGATAGTGTCAACGCGATGGTGAAACATTGGCCTGGAGGAGGTAGCGGTGAGGGCGGTAGAGACGCGCATTTTGGATGCGGAAAGTATGCTGTTTATCCAGGAAACAATTTCGATGAGCACTTGAAACCGTTTATAGGCGGGGCTTTTCAGCTGGAAGGAAAGACGAGTAAGGCTTCTGCAGTTATGCCATATTACACAATTTCGTTCGATCAAGATCAAGTAAACGGAGAGAACGTTGGCAACTCTTATAGTTCTTATTTAATTACCGATTTACTGCGGGGGCAATATGGTTATGAAGGTGTTGTTTGCACCGATTGGTTGATTACTGCTGACGAGCACAGCGAGAAAGATACGTTTTTGACTGGTAAGTCATGGGGCGTTGAACATCTCACTGTTGCGGAGCGTCACTATAAGCTTCTCATGGCTGGTGTGGACCAGTTTGGGGGAAATAACGAAGTTGAGCCTGTTTTAGAGGCGTACCAATTAGGTGTAAGTGAACACGGAGAGGCTTACATGAGAAAACGCTTCGAACAATCAGCAGTTCGTCTGCTTCTAAATATGTTTAGGCTTGGTCTTTTCGAAAATTCTTATCTACTGCCTGCGGAAAGTAAGAAAATCGTCTGCAATCCAGAGTTCGTGAAGGCAGGTTATGAAGCGCAGTTGAAGTCAATTGTCCTCTTGAAAAACAAAGGACAGACGCTGCCGATACAGCTAAAAAGCAAAGTATACATTCCGAAAAGGTATTTGCCAGCTGGGAAGGACTGGTTTGGTATGCCAACGCCGGAGAAACTAGAGCATCCAGTCAATCTTGACGTTGTGGCAAAATATTTCGATATTACGAATGATCCAGCCGAAGCAGATTTTGGACTTGTGTTCATCCAAAGTCCGAAGTCGGGCGCGGGATACAGTCAAGAGGATGCCGATAACGGAGGAAACGGTTATGTACCAATTAGCCTTCAATACAAGCCGTATACAGCCGAGCATGCCCGCGAACAAAGTATTGCCGGTGATCCTAGAGAAACGGATGTGCTGAACCGTTCGTATAAAGGGAAAACGGTGACAACGCACAATTCACATGATTTGAACATGGTGCTTGAAACAAAGGAAATGATGAAAGGAAAGCCAGTCATCGTATCGATTTTACTGTCGAATCCAATGGTTGTCGAAGAATTCGAAGCGGAAGTTGATGTGATTGTAGCGAACTTTGGCGTTCAAGATCAAGCGATTATGGACGTTTTAACAGGAATCTATGAGCCATCAGGCCTATTGCCGATGCAAATGCCAGCGAATATGAAAACAGTTGAGGAGCAGCTAGAAGATGTTGCGCATGATATGGAATGCCACGTTGATTCTGAAGGAAATGAATATGATTTCGCCTTTGGACTCAATTGGAACGGTGTAATGGAAGATTCTCGAACAGCGAAATACGGGAGAAATTAAAATAATCAAAAAAGGAGACGGTAATGATGAGTAATACAACTTCTTATATGAATCTAGTTTCTAAACTGAGTGAGGATGTGCAAACTGTCCAAAAAAGAGGCTTCGATTTTATTGTGAAACGAATTCCTGATTCCGATGCGACCTGTGAATTAGATCCTAGAGTTCTCCAAGTGACTTTACAAGCGGCAGGAAAAATGGCTGCGATGGAAAGTAAACCACTTGACCCTTCAGATACGGCAGGTTTTGTTCAGGGAATGCGAGCTATGATGGGGTGGAATAATGACGACGTTACGAAAAGTAAAGTCGAAACGACATATAAAACAATTGATGGCACAAATGGACCGATTCCACTTCGAATTTACACGCCTGCTAACGAAGGGATTCTGCCTGCGGTTGTCTTCTTTCACGGTGGAGGTTTCATAGGTGGTAGTGTGGATGTCGTGGAAAATCCGTGTAAATCATTGGCAGAAAAAGCCGGCGCCGTTGTTATTTCCGTTGATTATCGCTTAGCGCCTGAACATGCATATCCAGCAGGACTGACAGATTGTTTCGAAGCGGTAACATGGGTGTATGAGCACGCTGAAAAAATTCGTGTGAACCCGCAGCAAATTGCTGTATCTGGTGACAGTGCAGGTGGGAATTTAGCGACGGTGTGCGCGCTCATGGATATTGAAAAAGGAACAGATATGATTAAGTTTCAAGCGCTTATTTACCCGACAGTGAATATGGCTGGCGTTCAAACTGAGGATTTCAACTGGAGCATCGACCAATATGAGATTCGTAACTATTCTGAACTCATCACTCCAATGATTACAGGGTTGGCTGAAAGCGGCGAGTTATTTTTCAGTCTCTATTTGCAAAGTAAAGCGGAAATCACTGATCCTTATGTTTCTCCGCTGCTGTCAGATCAGTTAAGCAATATGCCGCCGACGCTAATTTCAACGGCTGAATTTGATTATTTAAAGGTGGAATGCGAAGCTTACTCGGCAAAACTTGCACGCAGCGGTGTTCCTACGAAGCTGATTCAGTACAACGGTACAGATCATGCGTTTATGGACAAGATTGGGTTATATCCGCAGGCGGAAGATTTGATGAATGAAATTGCGAAAGAGATGAAGAGAGTGTTTGCTTAATTATATTTGGAAATTCACCCCCATTTTTAAGATGGGGGTGAATTGTCGTTGTATTCGTAAAAATATTTTTTATCAATGCGAATGTATGTTCTTTTTTGGCGTTTTGTATTATTATGAAGGAAAGAAGGAGGTGAAAGTTATGATGAAAGAATAGAAGATGAAAATTATCAAACGTGGATCGAGAAAGGTCATAAGTTAAACTCTTGTTTTTTGGAGAAAACTTACAATATAACAAACTTCTCTATTCTCAAAGTGAATAGAGTTTAAAAATCATGAATGACAAATCAACTTCGTGCGTATCAAAAATAGAAAGAAATCGTTTGGATTCCCTGCAAAAGAGAAATCGGTCCTATCGTATCCCTTCCTAGCTCAAATGCATCAAGCGGTTATGAAAAAACTTTTTTTACTAGAAGTCATTCTTCGTTTCTATGAAATCATATCAGAAACATCCTTCCACTTTTTTGGACAAACCTCACATTCCAAACTATATTCTAAAAACAACTAATTCATCGCTTAAACATGTTGACAATCATCGATAACGGGCAAGAGAAAGGTGATCGAAAAGGTCTTTTTTGCTTCTCTTTTAACGGGGCTAGTATGAATTTTGAAGGGGATGAGTGTTGAAGAGATTTCTCAAAAATTGAACCTTCCTGTGGAGCAAATTCAAGAATGGAAAAAGAAATTATCTAATTGATATGTATATGGAACTCCAACGCAGTAAAAGGATATTTAACTGTGTTGGAGTTTTTTGCATTCATTTAAACGTAGCAAATTCTCTGATTGTTACTTTTAGGATTTGAAAGGGATAAAGAATTATAAATAAACTTGAATATTGAATTCAATCATCATCGTCTTGGCTGTGTTTACTGTCTTTATTTTTACGAGGTTTATGACAGTCAAAACATTGAGAAAAGGAGTTATCGCTGCATTGTTCTGGATCTCGTTCGCATGGGTTAAATCTAGGATTAGCTAGAACTTCGTATGGTCTCATCATATCGTAATCTTCGTGTTCAAGAATGTGACAATGCCACGGGTAGATTCCTGTAAATGGACCAAAGCGTGCGATAATCCGGGTCACTTCCCTAGGATTAGCACGAACAGTATCTTTCCAGCCTCTCTCGTTTGGATCAGGAGGGATGGGCGGCCCGACTTTGAGGTTAGAACCATTTGGATCGCCGGTAAATACAGCGCGATTCAAAATTTGAAAATTGACAAGGTGTAAGTGAATTGGGTGAGTGTCTGGTGTCGTATTGTACAACTCCCAAATCTCTATCGTTCCATTATACGGGGTTTCTGTAATGGGTTCACTCCACTCCATGTTGTTTAATAATGGCATAGGGCGTCCAAATTTATCGGTAGCTTCAAGTAAAGTGTTTTTTCGTGTAGTTACAGCATCCTTGGGATTCAGCTGTTCCAAGCAACTCAACTTTTCTGGGATTTTGCTTTTGTCAGGTTTACGGCATGTTTGTTTGACGCGAAATTGCATAATCTGCCTCAAATCTTCAGAAGGACTATCGCCGTCAGGGAATGGAGTTGGTGCGTCATTTGTTAAAATAATACTTTGCCCATTATGGTTTGAAAAATCGACAATGACATCGGCGCGTTCCGCAGGCGCAAGGATGATTTCGGATACTTGGACGGGTTTTTCCAAAAGCCCTCCATCCGTACCAATTTGAATGAAATTTTGCCCAGAGCTCAGCTGCATGCGATAAAAACGAGAATTGGAGCCGTTTAGGATGCGGAACCGGTATTTCCGCGGTTCAACCTCAAGATAAGGCCATACTTTTCCGTTTACTAAAATGGTGTTACCGAAAAATTCAGGTGTGACTGACGGATTTGGTAATGTAGGATCGATTGGTGGTGGTGGCTGCGGTGCTGGGGGTGCCATATTTCCTGGTTGGGATGGATAGAAGAGTTCACCATTGGCATAGAACGAGCGATCTTGGATGACCAGTGGGATTTCAAATTTTCCACTTGGAAGATTCAACTTTTTCTCTTCTTCATCTCTGAGAAGATAGAACCCCGCAAGACCTGCATAAACGTTCAAACGAGTGATTCCGAGGGCGTGATCATGATACCAAAGTGTTGTAGGGCGTTGACAGTTTGGATAATAGTAGACTTCAGTTACGAATTTCGGCCCAACATTGTTAAAATCTCTTGTGAACCACGCATCAGGATATCCGTCACTTTCTGGAGGAACCCGGCCTCCATGTAAATGGACAACCGTCCGAACAGAAGGTACGGATGCTTCCGCACCATGAACCGTTTGGTCGACAGGCAGCAGATGTTCAAAGGGCAATTTATTGTTCCATTTTACAAAAATAGGGTGATTTCTCTCTACTTCGAATGTAGGCCCCGGGTACATACCGTTGTACCCCCAGACGGTAGTTGGCGGCAAATCACGATGTAGCTTTTGTCTAAACTGCTTCATCGTTACCTCGTAAAATGGAATTCCATTAGAGGTGCCTTCTCGTTTTAAGACAGGAGGAATTGGTAATGCATCGACAAATTTTTTTAAAGACAATGAACTGCCTCCTTTCAAAAAATCAAATATTGTTTGTCATATATCATATGAATGTAATTTATGGCGGTATAGGCGAATTTTTAATAGGCTGAAATGACAAAAATCGTACCACAATAAGTGATACGGTTTTTATCATTCGTTAAAAATCATAACGATATAAAAATACAGCAAGGTTTGTTTTCATGGAATCCAAATCAATTTCTTTTTCATTGATACGTTCAAAGTTTTGACTGTCATAAAATCCATAGTTACATCTATTATCTGTATATAGATATAAAGATTTCACATCCATACTGTTCATATAATCATATAAATGCTTCATTAGAGCCTTACCAACCCCAAGACCTCTAGACTCCCCTGATACGATAAATAACTGGATACAACCTTGAAAATCATCTTCTTTTCCTTGGATAAGTTCTTTATATATTTCTTGAACCTTTGCGAATTCTTTCATGAATTTTTTATTCTCTTTATTAGCCATAACTACTTTCAGCATGCTGTAGGCAAGACTTAGAGTATTGTGAGCTTTCTTTAAAAGATTCTTATCTTTTGTTGAATCTCCTAAAATAACGCCAATAATCTTATTGTCTTTTTCTGCTACTTTACTAAATGAACTTCCTAAAATACAACTTTGCAAGTACATGTTTAATACTGAATCTAAAAATTTTCTATCTTGAATAATTTCATTGAAGCCAAATGCTTCGCCAATTAAATTTTTGACAGCTTCATAATCTTCTTTAACTAGGCTTCTATATATGACTTGGTTCATGTTTATAAACTCCCTTTTCTATATAAATCCAAATGAAAAACCCTTTTCTTTTTAGGTGGGCGAGAGCATCTGGCCATGCGTAGAGGCGGTCAGATCCTTTTTCTGCCACATGCGAAGTTCAAACAAAGAGAGAAAGACAGTAGCAGAATCTTTTTTTCTGCATAGCTGCAATCTATATGTCGAAAAGTCAAAATAGATTTATATAAGTAAATTTTTTATTTCGTTTTTTCTTGTAAATATCTTATTATGATCATAAGGTCTCCCTTTAGAGGAGAGTCAACGATAGAAAATATAAAGGAAGTGATGAGGATGAAAAACTTATTTTCGATTGGGGAAGTTGCTAAAATAAAAGACATTACAATAAAAGCGTTACGATATTATCATAAAATGGGGATACTTATTCCGAGATATATTGATGAAACAACAGGTTATAGGTATTATTCTATAGATCAATTTGTTCATATAGATATTATAAAAAGTTGTAGAGAGTTAGGAACGAGTATCGTAGAGCTTCAAGAGATTTTTAAGGACTGTGATACGGAGAAATTACTACAATTTTTACAAGTAAAAAGAGAGGAAGCAGAAGAACATATAAAGAAAATGCAAGAAATCATCAAAACGATTGATAGCTTAAATAGGAAGGTAGAGCATTCTAAAGATATATTACATAATGACGAGGTATCTATTCAGTTCTTTGAAGAGCGTTATGTCATTGTAGCACCATGTAAAGAAGTGGGAAGTTTACAGGAGTTACTTTACTATTCAGATTTAGAGAAAATCATTCAAGATCAGGATGGAAAAATGTCAATGGAAAGAGGGATTCTCTATAACGTTGATTCAGAGTGGAATGTAGAACCAAATTATGTTTTTAGTAGATTTCAAGGGGATGTGAATCTAGAAGCTGAACAAAATATAAAAATATTACCTAAGGGAAAGTATGTAACGTTATCCTATAGTAAAGAGAATGAAGAGGAACGTCGAAATAAAGTCATTACATATGTAAAAGAAAATCATTTAAAAGTTAAAAATCTCGTTGAAGTGGAGTTATTTAACGATTTTTTTAATAAGGAATCTTATAGTTGTCAAATGCAAATGTTGATAGAAGAGAATGAGGGAGTTTGCTAAAAGATAAAGCCCCCTTTCTTTTTAGAGGTGGGCGAGAGCATCTGGCCGTGTATAGAAGCGGTCAGGGCGAAGGGATTTTGTCCGTTTTATTTATCATTTTACCCCAGAAGCCCCCTTCTCCAACCGCGTGAAGGGTAGAGCCAAGAGGTAAGGAGGGGAGGGCTTTCTTGCTGCTCCTTTTCTGTTTGATTCTCATACACATGAAATTTTTCCGGAATATGTAACGTTTTTGTTGAAATCGATTCCTAGCTTGTATAAAATAGAGGTAAGAAGAACAAACGTTCTTATCGGAGGTGAAGAAGTAAAATGAAGAAAACTTATTTCTCTCAAAGGGTATATAAACATACCTTACCAACTGCACTTGTGAACGAATTGTCTCATGTTTTGCACATTTTCAATCAAGCAAAACGTTTTGCCTTTCAAGCTTTGGTTCGTGAAAAGCG
>NZ_JBALLY010000107.1:0-16921 GCF_036963045.1 Bacillus sp. JJ864
AAAAGCCCGATTGGTGAGGGCTGATAATCAGTGGGGGATGAAGCTCCCCACTGATTAAAGTTTCACTTTATCCCCGCCGCCATTCATCCATTTCTTCAATTTAAAATAGAAGGAAAACTGTTTCTTTATTCTCCCACTAATCATCTGCATTTCTTCACTTAATGTACGCGTATTCCAGTTTGCTCTTTCTTCCTTTGCGTTAATCGTTCCAGCAATGCGGCAAAAGAAGACAAACATCCGATAAAACGGAAGTAGAAATACTGTATATAGATGTTTACGCATATATTTCTTTATCTTTGGCTGTGACTTCAAATACAGTTTTGAAACAAAATAAAACAACAACGAATTTGCTACATAGGCAAAGTAAAGAATCATATTCGCTGTTACAATTAAATACAATGGATAATCCAAAAACATTAAATATACGAGCGCAAAGATCCAAATCATTCTAGAAAAAATTAATGTATGGTCTTTAATCATTGTATAGCGAATGACATCTAAACTACCTCGCATTTTTTTCTTTAACAATGGATTAAATAAAGCGGTAACTTCTATTCCCCCGCGTTGCCAACGTTGCCTTTGCATATATAAACGGTCTACGGATTCGATTGGATCTACATAGAAAAAAGCGTCCTCGCATAATGCTACTTTTCCATTGTACATAAGACGAATTTGCGTTGTCATATGCGTGTCTTCTCCAAGTGTTTCAATATTATACATTTGTGTTTTTGTTAATACCTCTTTTCGGAATGCTGAAAACGCTCCTGCTAATGTGAAAATAGAATTACGATGTGATTGATAACCTCTACCTACTAAAAATGCTTCTACATACTCAAACAACTCACAGCGCTGTAATAATTTTAATAACGATTTACTATTTTCTTGAATGAATTGTGAATTGATCATGACAACACCGGTCATTGCTGCAATATCCACATCTTTTTCAAATTTTCTTACTGTATTGTAAACAGCTTTTGCATCAAGCATACCGTCTGAGTCAATATTTAAAATGTATCTTCCTCGTGAAAGGTATATTCCTTGATTCAATGCTTGTGCCTTTCCTTGCGTTGATTTTATATATCTAAT
Source organism: Bacillus sp. JJ864 (assembly GCF_036963045.1). Classification (NCBI taxonomy): domain Bacteria; kingdom Bacillati; phylum Bacillota; class Bacilli; order Caryophanales; family Bacillaceae; genus Bacillus; species Bacillus sp. JJ864. Next base: position 1,087 of record NZ_JBALLY010000107.1, read on the forward strand.
ATTTAAAATCGGCTGCTCCATTTGAAATTGCTGAAACACTTCAAAGGATTCATCTTCTGACCCATTATCAATCAAAATAACCTGTATATTTTGCAATGGATATTGTTGATCTACAATTGACTGCAAACAATCTCTCAATGTTTTTTCAGAATTATAAACAGGAATCAGAATCGTTACATATGGAAAAAAAGTTAATTCTGTCTCTTTCTTTCTGAAATAAGCACGCCAGACAACAATAGCACTTCCAAAGCCAGTGAATAAATCAATAAGTAACGGAATAATAAGCCACACGGTCCAAAAAAAGAATTCATGTAACAAAACATCTATCGTCACTTTAATTCACCTACTTTCTGATAGCGAATTTGAACAAGTGTAAATAATACATAATAAAGATATACGGTTAAACCGAAGAAAAGAATGCGAGCGAATACCATATGAACAAGCTTGTATGCGTCCGCTCCAAATATCTTTGTGACAACAATAATGAATAATAGCCGCAAAATATTTGCGACAATTAAAAAGAATAAACCCAAAATAGTTGATAATGCCTTTGTTTTTATATTTCCAAACGGGAAAAAAAGAACGAGAGAAAGAAACACGAGCAGTTCAATACCGCCGGAGCATTCATAATTCAATACCATCGTTACAATTCCTTTCCCCGTTTCAATTGTTACTAATGCTAGTTCACGATGCACATCAAATACTGGAAATACGGCCGAAATCCACTCTAACACATAGGAATTCACAATGTTTGCGTATTTCTCAACGTAAGGCAGAAAGTACAGCATACAAATTGTAAAAAAACCTACGCTTCCTACGATAAAAGCAAAGAAGCGCAGTCCAATCCGTTGCATCATCATATAACCGAAAATACAAAGTACAATCAGTAGCATACCAATGATAATGGAGCTCATGCTTCTCCCTCCCTTCTTCTATAAATTCCATACGATAAACTACAAATGATGCATAAAGCACTTACAGATAAAACAGCACCTTGCATCATATACGGGTACCCAACATGTACTTTCACATGTTTCGTCTTTATGTTCATAAATTGATTCATTTTTTCATATGTACCTTCTACTGTTTGAAAAGCATCAATTGCTGCAACAGGCACAAGTACATTTACTTGTTCACTATCAACAATGACTTCATTATGATTTCGTTTTAAACGTACTGGTACAACTTCTCTCTTTGGTAACGTGTAAGCTTTTAATTGCAACATATCCTCAAGAATTTGGAGTGTATCCTCATTTTTCATTACAAACGTATAATAAGGAATATTTAATGCCATAAACATTACGTTTTGGCTTTTCGAAAGGTAATTAAAAATCTGCTTATTTACATATAATTGTGAATCTGAATCAGTTGTATCACTAATAACATTCGTTCTCCAATCACTTGATTTTTTAGGAAACGGTTTTGTTTCCATTCTTTTACCTTTATAAAATAATTCCCCATACTGATCTTGCAGCGCAATGGGTTGTACATTTACATTCAGAAATGGTTCTGTCATTCCAGCTGTATCGATTACCACCCTAACATAATGATCAGCTAATTTTTTCACTAACTGTTCAGCTGCTTGTTTGTCTTTGTAATCTACTCCTGAAATGTAAACAACTTTATAATTTTTTAACTCGCTAAACGTGTAGTCATCAATTTTCATTCTGTCCCCTATTAGCAATTGCGGGAACATATACGTAATATTTGGTGCATATTTTCCAATTGCAATCCCCTCATATTGCACTTTCGTTCCAAAGTGCCCTTCAATAGGATATTTATAAATATAGTTGCTAGGTGTTTCCTTTCGTAACTCATATCCTACTCGTTTGGCCGTTTCTTTCATTTCCTCAGGATGCTTAACAAAATTCTTTTTTAATACGAATGTATCCGCTCCTGTTTCTAGCGTGCGATCAAATAAAATATCATAATATTCATGTTCTAATGCTGTATTTATTTGTACTAAATTTTGTGCCGTTGTTGCTCCTTGCCATGCCCAGCCATACACTTGATCTTTTACCTTATTTTTCATTCCATGATAGGATAAATAGTAACTTGGAAACGAACCGTATTCGGAGTTATCTAACATCGCTATCCGCTGAGATGCTGCAGAAATTGCTACATCTAAATCTTCAGCTTGTCCTTTCGGAAACTCTCGGTTAAACCCAACTGTATAAAAAGAAGCTCCCGAATCAACAGCTAACAATAAAATAAACAGCCACATGAAAGACTTACGAAGATTTTTCCATAGTAAAAAAGAGAACAAAATCATCACCATCGCCATTGCAGTAAAGCGGCGCATCCATAGCACTTGAACAAAAGGCATATTTTGCAGCAGTGGTAATGCTAGTTTTGTTGTGCCGATCATAATGAATAACGCAACCGAAAAACCTGTCACCTGTTTTTTAGAACTAAAAAGTAAACCAAATAAAGCTAAAGCAGCAAATGAACAGCCAAAATAATAGATTTCGATATCATGAAAACGTAAAAATGGATGTAGCGATACACTTAATGGATAAGAGTGTAGTGCCATTACTTCTAAATTAGCCTCTCGGTCCATTCCAATAATGCCGCCATTTAATGCTGGAAATAGCCAAAATCCAGATAAACAAATCCCTAATGCCGCATACATAAGCACAATAAATTTATGAATTATCTCTTTATTTACAATTGAGTCGATAAGGCAAAATAAAAAAAATGACAAACCGACCATAGCTGTTAACATCGGATGAATGAGTGTGATGATTGCCATTAAGATAGAAAGAATGAGATATAAATGAAGCCTTTTTTCACGTACTGCACGGTAAAATAGTAAAAATAGAAAGGGTAAGATTGATGTGATCGTACAAAAAGGAACATTTCCTTCTGCAAATAAAATACGAAGATTTTCCGGAACGAAGAACCATAGTATACCAATAAAAAATGCTAGCCATTGTCGTTTTGTATACACTCCCCACAATAACCAGCCGAATCCACCTACAATAAACAGAAAAATATAAAATAGTTGATACGCCGAAGTCATATCCGTTGTCAACATTCGTAATACAGCTAAAATGTAATAAGATAAAGGTGCCCAAAATCGAAATGGTTGAAATCCGTTATACCACTCGGCACTATAATTCACATACCAATTTCCTTTTTGAAATTCTTCATATAGTAAATTTGCTTTATATAGGTGTCCATATGTGTCCGAACCCCACGGGTAACGCCCGAAGCGATTCACATACCATGACATAAGGAAAGCACATACTATTAATAAAGAAAGTTGAAAAAGAAACAGCCCAACTCGTTTTCGTTGTTCAAGTTTCATACTGCTTTTCCTCTCTATCCTCTCTGAATCACATATTGCCGCATTGGGTTCTCATTAATTGTTAATTCTTCCAACGGGACATCCTGCTCTTGCAAACGCTCTGCCAAATCTTCAAAAAAGATTCGTCCAATTTGTTCCATCGTACAATTTTTTCCTGAAAACCTTGGAGAATCATTTAAGCAAGTTCCTTGGTATTTATTTAAGTATTCTCCAATGACGTTTTCAATATGAGCAAAATGTAACTCTTCTTCTCTTTTATGTAAAATAAGTAATGTAATTTCCCATGTATGCGGATGTACATCTGATTTTTTCCCATTAATAGACACATAATGCCTTGCATTTAAATAAAAATGTAGACAATATTTTGTAATCATCGTAATAGCTCCTTCAACTATTTTGTAGCGCCCATTCCTACCGAACGAGTACATCGTATATAATGAAACACATACTAGCAAAACCAAAATGGTTCATCACCAAAAGACGAGGGTGACATATAGATAGATGTACACTCCACTCCGAGTGGACGCTTTCCGCGGGCGAGAGCGAGCCTCCTCGGCAAGCCTGCGGGGTCTCACTTTCCTCGCTATTCCCGCAGGAGTCGCCACTCTCCGTTCCGTGTATTAAAAATGATTCATTTTCAAAAAATCAACCCCATGTTACGGTGATGAACCCATTTTTTTACTTTTTAAGCAAAATATTCATTTGTCCCTTTTCGTCTACTGTTGCTAATCGAATGGATTGAATCGGTACTTTCTGCTTTAACTCGTCTTTTACCCACTCTTCTGTTTTTTCTATTAAAGCGAGAACATCCTTTTGGATATTCCCATTCTTTATTAAGATAAATGTAATAGGTGATTGTTCTGCGTATATTTTCATATCTTTTCGAGAAATTTTTTCATACGCTGCGTACTGAAACACAGAAACGACTCCACTCGCTTCCCATAAAGCTAGTTTTACTGTTTGAATATCTGTAATACCTTGCAATCTCAGCTCAGAAAATAAATACTCGACTGTAATCCGCGCTTTCTTTAAATTATTTAATTGAATGGAACCATTATGTATAAGAATAATGGGTGCAGGTTCTAAAAAACGTCTCCACCGATCCCACTTTAATGTCAAAATGGAACTTACGATATGAAGTACTACGAGAACAAATGTTGTGATCATAGAACCGAGAAGGCCTACTTTTTCGTCAGACAATGCATTCGATAGATTTCCACCTAATAATAGTACGAGAACAAGATCTAAAAAACGAAGCTGAGCAATAGAGCGTTGTCCCATCGCTTTTGCCACAATAATTAAAAAAATATATGCCAATATAGCACGGAGCATCCACTCGAAACTCGAAAGATGTTTTGCCCCTTCAAACATGTGCATATGCATAATAGATGGCACCCCTTACTAAAAGTCATCCTTTTAGTTTGCGTTTATCTATATTGTCTATGTAAAAAACATTATAAAGTTTCAACTGTACCTCAGTATATATAAGTAGAAAAAACGACATATAAGCCTTCTTTTTTTAGAGGGGCAAGTGCATCTAGCCAGGCATAGACGCGGTCAGGGCCTTTTCCTGCCACGTCCACAGTGGAAAACAAAGGGAGAATGCGATTGCAGGGTATGTTGTATTCTGCATGCAGTAACTTATATGGCCAAAAATTAAAGTGAATTTGTATACGTAAAAAAAAGCCCGCCAATTGGCGAGCTTTTTTATCATTAATATACAGATGTATTATCTGCAGATGTATTTTCAAGAATTTCTTTTACGCGTCCTAAGAACTTACCGCAAATGAATCCGTCTAATACACGGTGGTCAAGAGATAGGCATAAGTTAACCATATCACGTGCACCGAACATACCGTTATCCATAATTACTGGACGTTTCACGATAGATTCTACTTGTAAAATTGCTGCTTGTGGATAGTTAATAATACCCATAGATTGAACAGAACCAAATGATCCTGTGTTATTAATTGTAAATGTTCCACCTTGCATTTCGTCAGCTTTTAATGATTTCGTACGTACTTTCGTTGCAAGCTCAGTAATTTCACGAGCGATACCTTTAATTGTTTTCTCATCAGCATACTTAATAACTGGAACGAATAATTCATCGTCAGTTGCAACTGCAATAGAAAGGTTAATATCTTTCTTCTGAACAATTTTATCGCCAGCCCACATAGAATTAATTTGTGGGTATTCTTTTAAAGCTTGTGCAACAGCTTTTACGAAGAATGCAAAGAATGTTAAATTAAAGCCTTCACGCTTTTTAAATTCACCTTTAATTGAATTACGGTATGAAACAAGATCTGTTACATCCACTTCAATCATCATCCAAGCGTGTGGTGCTTCGTGCTTACTGCGCAGCATGTTTGCAGCAATTGCTTTACGAACACCAGTCACTGGAATTTCAATATCCCCAGGCATTGTTGGTACAGATACCGGTTTTGCCGCTTCTGTTTTAGGTGCTGCCGGTACTGGCGCAGCTTTTCGTGCTTCTTGTGTAATTGGTGCTGCTTCTTTCTTCGCACCTGCTTGTGGAATATTTCCAGATTCAACTAATTTTAAAATATCTTTGCGTGTAATACGACCATTTGCTCCTGTACCTACTACTGCATCTAGATCAATATTATGTTCACCTGCAAGTTTTAATACAGCTGGTGAAAAACGCGGTTTACCATCAGTTGGTTGCTTTGCTTTCGGTGCTGATGCCTCTGTTTTTGGCGCCTCTTCTGTTTTCTCTTCTACAGCTGTTGCAGCTACTTCATTTGCACCTTCAACTTGAATCATACAAATCACTTCACCGACAGCTAGTGTCTCACCTTCGCCAGCGATTAATTCTGTAACAACCCCGCTGAAAGAGGAAGGTACTTCTGCATTTACTTTATCTGTCATTACTTCTGCAAGCGGATCATATTTATTTACGTGATCACCAACAGAAACAAGCCATTTACTAATTGTACCCTCTGTTACACTCTCCCCAAGCTGAGGCATTGTAATTTTTTCTACAGCCATGTATAGTCCCCCCGATTAAAATTCCGCAAGTTCGCGCATTGCTTTTTCCACTTTATCTGGATTCACCATAAAGAATTTCTCCATTGTTGGTGCATATGGCATTGCTGGAACGTCTGGACCTGCAAGACGAGCAATTGGTGCATCAAGATCAAATAAGCAATTTTCTGCGATAATTGCTGCTACTTCACTCATAATGCTTCCTTCTTTATTATCTTCCGTTACAAGAAGAACTTTACCTGTTTTTGAAGCTGCTTCAATAATTGCTTCCTTATCTAACGGATATACAGTACGTAAATCAAGAACGTGAGCAGAAATGCCATCTTGTGCTAATTTTTCAGCAGCTTGAAGAGCAAAGTGAACACATAATCCGTATGTGATAACAGTAATGTCGTCACCTTCACGTTTTACGTCTGCTTTTCCGATTGGTAATACATAATCATCTTCCGGCACTTCACCTTTAATTAAGCGATATGCACGTTTATGTTCAAAGAACAATACCGGATCTTCATCACGAATTGCTGCTTTTAATAAACCTTTTGCATCATACGGTGTAGAAGGAATTACAATTTTTAAACCAGGTTGGTTTGCAAAAAGCGCTTCTACAGATTGTGAATGATACAGCGCACCATGAACACCGCCGCCAAATGGTGCACGGATTGTTATCGGGCAAGTCCAATCATTGTTAGAGCGATAACGGATTTTTGCTGCTTCGGAAACAATTTGGTTCACTGCTGGCATAATGAAGTCAGCAAATTGCATTTCTGCAATTGGGCGCATTCCATACATCGCTGCACCGATTGCTACCCCAGCAATTGCCGATTCTGCAAGTGGTGTATCAAGCGCACGCATTTCACCAAATTGATCATATAATCCAGTTGTCGCTTTAAAAACGCCGCCTTTTTTACCAACGTCTTCTCCTAATACAAATACTTTCTTATCGCGTTCCATTTCCTCGCGCATTGCTAATGTAATCGCGTCAATATAAGACATTACAGCCATGAAACGTTCCCCCTTATTCCGCGTATACGTGCTTTAATGCAGACTCTGGATCTGCATACGGAGCATTTTCTGCATATTCTGTTGCTTCGTTTACGATATGCATTACATCATCTAACATTTGTTTTTCAAATTCCTCTGTTAAAATACCTACTTCTCTTAAGTAATTTGCAAATGTATAGATTGGATCTTTTTTCTTTGCTTCTTCTACTTCTTCTCGGTCACGGTATACACGATCATCGTCATCACTAGAGTGTGCTGTTAAACGATAAGATACCGTTTCAATTAATGTTGGACCTTCACCACGGCGTCCGCGATCTGCTGCTTCTTTTACAGCTTTATATACTTCAAGCGGGTCATTTCCGTCTACTGTGTATCCTGGCATACCATAACCAATTGCACGGTCAGATACATTTTTACATGCTAATTGTTTTTCAACAGGGATAGAGATTGCATATTTGTTATTTTCACACATGAAAATAACAGGTAATTTGTGTACTCCTGCAAAGTTCGCACCTTCATGGAAATCACCTTGGTTAGAAGAACCTTCACCAAATGTAACAAATGTTACTAAATCTTTCCCTTCCATTTGTCCTGCTAACGCAATACCTACTGCATGTGGTACTTGCGTTGTAACTGGTGAAGAACCTGTTACGATGCGATTTTTCCTTTGTCCAAAATGTCCAGGCATTTGACGTCCGCCAGAGTTTGGATCTTCTGCTTTTGCAAATCCAGATAACATAAGCTCTTTTGCTGTCATACCAAATGCTAACACGACACCCATATCACGGTAATACGGCAGTGCATAGTCTTTTTCACGATCAAGTGCAAATGCTGCTCCTACTTGTGCAGCTTCTTGTCCTTGACAAGAAATTACAAAAGGAATTTTCCCTGCACGGTTTAATAACCACATACGCTCGTCAATTTTACGTGCGAGTAACATCGTGCGATACATTTCTAATACTTGCTCATCGCTTAAACCAAGCTCTTCATGGCGTTTTGCTTTTACTTCAGCCATTTTAACACCCTCCTAAATCCTTTTTACCCCGCTCTATTATAAAGCAAGAACGATACACTATCCATTCCTAATGGTTCACTTTTACCCGTGTAACGCTTTTCCATCCACTGCTAACGCAGCTTCACCAATTGCTTCTGATAATGATGGATGCGGATGAATTGTATGTGCAACTTCCCATGGCGTTGCGTCTAACACTCTTGCAAGACCTGCTTCTGAGATCATATCTGTTACATGTGGTCCAATCATATGAACACCAAGGATATCATTTGTTTCTTCATCTACAACAAGTTTTACAAAACCATCAGATTCTCCATATACAAGCGCCTTACCGATTGCACGGAACGAGAATTTACCTACTTTTAATTTGTAGCCTTTTTCTTTTGCTTCTTGCTCTGTTAAACCGACAGAAGCAACTTCCGGGCTGCTATATACACATTTAGATACCATAGAATAATCAATTGGCATCGGTTCTTTTCTAGCAATGTGTTCAACCGCTACAATTCCTTCATGAGAAGCAACATGTGCAAGCTGTAAGCCGCCAATTACATCACCAATCGCATAAATGTGTGATTCTTTCGTTTGATAATATTCGTTTGTTTGAATATAACCTTTTTCAACAATGATATCTGTATTTTCTATGCCGATATTTTGTGTGTTTGCTTGTCTTCCGACAGATACAAGCATTTTTTCAGCTTTGAATTCTTTATTTTCACCATTCAGTTCAGCTTGAATCGTTACACCGTTATCTTTTACTAAAGTTTCTGGTAACACTTTTGCACCAGTTACAACTTTAATGCCTTTTTTCTTAAGTAAACGTTGCATTTCCTTAGAAACGTCTTGATCTTCAAGCGGTAGAACATATTTTGCGTATTCAAGTACAGTTACTTCCACGCCGAAATCAGCAAGCATAGATGCCCACTCAATACCAATTACGCCGCCGCCAACAATAATGATAGATTTAGGAAGCGTTTCCATTTTTAGGGCATGATCAGATGACATTACATATTCACCATCAAGTTCAAGTCCTGGTAAAGAATTTGGGCGTGATCCTGTTGCAACGATTACATTTTTCGGAATAAGCATTTCATTCTCTTCTCCGCTCGCTAATTCAACAGAAATCGTTCCTGGCATCGGTGAGAAAATAGATGGGCCAAGAATACGACCAATTCCTTCATATACATCGATTTTCCCTTGCTTCATTAAGTGCTGAACACCTTTATGAAGTTGACTAACAATTTTCTCTTTACGTTCTTGTACTTTTGCAAAATTTAATTCTACATTGCTCGTTACAACACCGAATTCTTCACCTTTTTTTGCAGTTGCAAAAACTTCAGCACTACGAAGTAGCGCTTTACTAGGAATACATCCTTTGTGTAAGCAAGTACCACCTAGGTTTTCTTTTTCAACAAGCGCTGTTTTTAATCCTAATTGTGATGCACGAATAGCAGCGACATATCCGCCTGTACCACCGCCAACGATGACTAAATCGTAATCTTTTGCCATATCACTCAACCCCTAGCTACTGTTTCTTTTTCACGCACAGCATACTCTTTTGCAGTTTCTTCATCACGAAGTACACGAAGTGCACCTTCTGCTAATGCTTGTAATTCATCTTCACCCGGATGCACAATGACATCTGCAATCCAATGAACGCGTTCTTTAATTTCATCAACAAGAATTTTACTATATGCAAGCCCGCCCGTTAAAACAATGGCATCTACTTTACCATGAAGAACTGCACTTGCTCCGCCGATTTCTTTTGCAACTTGATATGCCATTGCTGTATAAACAAGCGTCGCTTCCGGATCGCCTTGTTCTACCATTTTCTCTACTTTAATTGCATCATTTGTACCAAGTAAGCTTACTAAGCCACCTTGCCCAACGATTTTTTTCATCATTTCATCACGGTAATAGTCACCAGAGAAACACATTTCCACAAGCTGGCCTACTGGAACCGTTCCTGCACGCTCTGGACTGAATGGTCCTTCTCCATTTAAACCGTTATTTACATCAATAACTTTTCCTTCTTTATGAGCACCAACCGAAATACCGCCACCCATATGTGCAATGATTAAATTCAAATCTTGATATTTACGATCAAGTTCTTTTGCAACTTTACGAGCTACTGCTTTTTGGTTTAGCGCATGAAAAATACTTCTTCGCTCCATGCCAGCTATCCCGCTAATACGAGCAATATCTTCCAATTCATCTACAACTACTGGATCAACAATAAACGCTGGAATGTTAAGTCCAGAAGCAATTTCATATGCTAAAATTCCCCCTAGATTAGAAGCATGATGACCACTATAACCATTCTTCAAATCTTCTAGCATTGCTTCGTTTACCGTATACGTACCGCCTTCAATCGGACGAAGTAGTCCGCCGCGACCACATACAGCATTTAACTTAGAAATATTAATGCCATGAGAATGAAGCACCTCTAAAATAGTTTGTTTACGAAATTCATATTGATCAATAATACGCTTATATTTCCCAATCTGTTCTTCGTCATGACGAATTGTTTCTTCTAAAACAGGTCTTTCATTATCAAAAACACCAATCTTCGTAGATGTGCTACCAGGATTAATGACAAGAATTCGATTCACGGACAAAACTGCTCCCTCCACCATTTATTTAGAAAGACAGTAGCAACGGCTGAATGAAGTTGCTACTGCTTTCGCATTTATTTTTTCTATTAATTAGCGACGGCTTAAAATGTTATGGCCGTTACTTAAAAATGTGCTACGTGTATTTTTTAAGCTTGCGATGCGCTCTTCAGCAAGACGATCTGCTGCTACATATGTTGGCACACCATCACGTTTTGAGATTGCGATTACTTTTTCAATTGTGTCATAAATTGCTTCTACACGTTTTAATGCACGCTCTCTATTGTATCCGTATAACTCGTCCGCTACGTTAATTACGCCGCCCGCATTAATAACATAGTCTGGTGCATATACGATACCCATTTCATCAACCATATCACCGTGACGATCTTCTTTTAATTGGTTATTTGCAGAACCAGCAATTACTTTCGCTTTTAATTGTGGAATTGTTTCGTCGTTTACTGTTGCTCCTAGTGCACATGGTGCATAAATGTCACATTCTACACCGTAAATTTCATTTGGCTCAACAGCAGTTGCACCAAACTCTTCTACAGCACGTTGTACAGCTTCTTTATTAATATCTGTAACGATTAATTTTGCACCTTCTGCATGTAGGTGTTTGCATAGGTGATAAGCTACATTCCCTACACCTTGAACAGAAATTACTTTACCTTCTAAGCTATCTGTACCGAACGCTTCTTTTGCAGCTGCTTTCATACCAACGTATACGCCGTAAGCAGTTACTGGAGATGGGTTACCAGAAGAACCGAATGAAGGTGAAATACCTGTTACGTAATCTGTTTCTTCATGAATAATATCCATATCATCTACAGTTGTACCAACATCTTCAGCTGTGATGTAACGACCATTTAATCCTTGAATGTAACGTCCTAATGCGCGGAACATTGCTTCGCTCTTATCTTTGCGTGGATCGCCGATAATAACTGTTTTTGCACCGCCTAAGTTTAAACCAGCTGCTGCGTTTTTATATGTCATACCTTTTGCAAGACGTAGAGCATCTTCAATTGCAGCTTCTTCAGAATCGTATGTCCACATTCTTGTTCCGCCAAGAGCTGGTCCAAGAGTTGTGTCATGAATTGCAATAATTGCTTTTAATCCTGATTCTTTATCTTGACAGAACACCACTTGCTCGTAATCGTAAGTTTCTAAGTATTTGAAGATTTCTAATGTCATTGTAATTTCCCCCTTGATATGTTTACCATTTTCAATTTTAGCCCGTTATATCGGGTTCATTTCCTTAATCATTAATGAAAATAAAACATGTATTGCAAGAAAGTTTATTTAGAAGCAGTCGCAACTGCCAATGCTAATGAATACACTTTTGTTTCTGCTGAATCTGCACGAGATGTTAACACAATCGGTGCTTTTGCTCCAGCGATAATCGCTCCCACTTTTGCATCTGCAAAATATACAAGCGATTTATATAATACATTTCCAGCTTCAATTGTTGGGACGAGTAAAATATCTGCTTTACCAGCTACATCGCTTTGAATTCCTTTATGCTCTGCTGCAATTTGTGAAACAGCATTATCTAAAGCAAGTGGTCCGTCAATGATACAATTTTTAATTTGTCCTCGACGATTCATTTGCGTTAACATCGCTGCATCAATCGTTGCTTGCATTGCAGGATTTACAACTTCTACAGCAGCAATCGGAGCTACTTTCGGTACTTCTACTCCTATTGCCCGGGCAACTTCAACTGCATTTTGCGCAATCGCCGCTTTTTGCTGTACATCTGGAGCGATATTCATCGCTGCATCCGTTACGATGATAAAGCGATCGTAATTCGGTACTTCAAAAGTTGCAACGTGTGATAACACACCGCCTTTACGAAGACCCCACTCTTTATTTAATACTGCTTTCAAAATATTAGCTGTTGGAATATTCCCCTTCATAAGTACATCCGCTTCTCCGCCTCTTACAGCTTTTACCGCTAATTCAGCAGCTTCTGCGCTAGATGTAGTAGAGATTACTTCAATATGTTCTGAAGGCGCTAATCCATGCTCTTGTAACATACTTATAATTGTTTCTTGATTTCCATATAGACGAAATTGAGCTAACTGTAATTGTACAGCCTTTGTAACGGCTTCAATTACTTCATGATCTTCAGCTACTGCAACAGCAACTGTTTTTTTCGATTGCTTTGCTGCTTGATCAATTAAAGTTTGTAACTTCATATTTTGTAATCAACCCTTCCTCGTCGTCCCTCGCTTATATATTAAAGCAAATATCGTGCCAACTTTTTAATTCCGTTTAAATATTTTTGAAAACGCCTTCAAAACGTAGAAAAATCAACATTTTGTAACTACACAAAAAATTCTGTCTAATCTCGCCGTATTGTGCATACCACGCAATAGTTTGCGTGGTATGCAATTTATTGCATGCTATTTTTTGCACACCCATACTTTTCTAGCTTATAATACAAATTCCGAACCGAAATTCCTAGCGCTTGTGCTGTTTTTGTTTTGTTCCCATTAAACCTAGACAAATACTCATGAATAATATTCCCCTCAAATTCAGCCACTAAATCCTCAAGGGGTCTTTCTTCTAATTCAGGAAGTAAATTACTCCCTATAAGTTCATGTTGGTCCTCATGATGTAACGGCGGTAAATGATTAACATCAATATACATCTCGTTATAATTCATAAAAATAATTGCTCGTCCTAAAATGTTTTCAAGCTCACGTACATTTCCCGGCCAATCATATGATTGCAAATACTGCACCGCTGATTCTGTTAACCCCTCAACATTACGTCCATAATCTTGATTAATCTTTTGAATTAATCGCTCAGCAATTTCACCAATATCTTCTTTACGCTGACCAAGTGATGGAATATGAATCGGAATTTTATTTAACCGATAATATAAATCTTCCCGAAAATCACCATTTAAAATTGCCTTTTCTAAATTTACATGCGTTGCAGCAATAACTCGAACATTCATTGGAATTGGCTTCGTACCTCCAACTCTCACGATTTCCTTTTCTTGCAACACACGAAGTAACTTCGCTTGTGTATTCGCAGACAATTCTCCAATTTCATCCAAGAAAATACTCCCATTGTTCGCTTCTTCAAAAAAACCACGTTTCCCCCCGCGGCGCGCTCCAGAAAACGCACCTTCTTCATAACCAAACAGTTCACTCTCTAATAACGATTCAGAAATTGCTGCACAGTTTACACGAACAAACTTATTGTACTTCCGATTACTCCCATTATGAATGGCGTGCGCAAACAATTCCTTTCCAGTTCCTGACTCCCCTCGAAGCAGTACCGTCGCTGGGGTATTCGCCCCTAGTTTCGCTTGCTCAATCGCTGCCACAATTCCTTCTGACGTTCCAACAATATCGTCAAATGAATACTTTGCTTCTAACGTACGAATAATTTGTCTTGCCCGATTTAATTCATCTGTTAATTTTTGAATCTCGGATACATCGCGAATTACCCCGACACTTCCCTTTAAAATCCCATCAACAATAACCGGTGCTACATTTACAATAACATCTCTCTTTTTTTGCCCAATTTTCATATGAATACCACGCACTGCCCGGCGCGTCCGCAGCACCTTCATATGCATACTTTCTCCTTCTACAATATCTGTTGTCGCTGGCTTACCAATAATATCTTCATCTGAAAGACCTGTTAATTTTGTATAAGCTGGGTTTATGACAAGTCCTCGCCCTTGTTCATCAACAACAGAAATTGCTTCTTCAGAAGAATAAATAATCGCTTCAAGCAATGTTTGAATTTCTTTTAAATCCGTTACTTCTTCGGCCAAATTTACAATCTCAGTAATATCTTTAAAAACCGCAAACGCCCCTTGCACCTCTCCAATTTCATTTAAAATCGGAATTCGCGTTGAAATAATTTTTTTCCCATTATCTAATGTTAATTCTTGATTAATCTCAATTTGTTTCGTACGAATAATCCGAAGCAACTTACTTGTTGGAATCACTTCTAAAATATATTTATTAACAACTTCTTCTCTTTTATATCCCGTCATCCGTTCCGCACTTTTATTGAACAATAATACATACCCTTCTTGATCAACAACAATCATACCATCGTGCGTCGAATTTAAAATAAGATCCCGCTGCTGCGTTTGATCTTTTAATTTCCCAATCAACATTTCTTTTTCATGCGCAAGCTTTACAACGATATTTGCAACATTCCCCGGGACAAGCAGTACACCTTCTTTTTTCTTCACTAAAACCTTTTCGTACACACTATAATCACCTGTCATATCAAAGATGACATCAATATCCTCACGTATAAACACTTCCCAGTTACTCCCGGTAGAAATATAAAGGCTCTTTGCAAGTTGAATCCCCTTTGCCTTCTCATCAATATCAACAATTGCAACTACTTCAAATATATTCGATTTTTGTAGCAGACCTAGAATCGCACTACCCCCAGCACCCGCTCCAATAATTAATGCTTTTTGTTTCATATGCTACCAATCCTCCCGCAGCATCTCTGCAAAATTTTTCACACCTCTATCTTACTTCTTCCAAAACCTCTTGACAAACGAACATAAATTGTAACATCATTTTGTATATACTAAATTGTCTGAAAAGAGGTCTTCCTTATGCAACGTTATCTCGCTCTCCTATTAGCAGTTATCCCTATTCTACTAGCTGTAGTAGGCATTAAACTAATGAGAGATACTGTCTTTGGTATTCTTTTCTCTCCAATTCCTGTATTATGGTTACAATTTTTAATTGGAGTACTCTGTTTTGCAATTGGTTTTTACATCTTTGGTGGCTTCGTTTTATATCGCGACCGAAAACGAAATAAAGTACAAGCTCGCTTTCGAAGATAAAGTG
Source organism: Bacillus sp. JJ864 (assembly GCF_036963045.1). Classification (NCBI taxonomy): domain Bacteria; kingdom Bacillati; phylum Bacillota; class Bacilli; order Caryophanales; family Bacillaceae; genus Bacillus; species Bacillus sp. JJ864. The sequence goes on from NZ_JBALLY010000107.1 coordinate 16,870, forward strand.
AAACTTCCATTCGAAGGTGCTTTTTCTTCGAATGGTTAGTTGAACCAATCGG
>NZ_JBALLY010000107.1:16987-18165 GCF_036963045.1 Bacillus sp. JJ864
TGAAATTTCCATCAGTGGAGATCCACCACTTCTCTCCTTATCTTCTCTTTCAATCCCAGGGAGGGGACTTACCGCAAATAGCGGGATAAAAAATGAGTCCCTTCATAAGAAAGGACTCATTTTGCACCTTGCAAGATCATTTTCACCCGCTCTGGATAGTCTGTAATAATAGCTGTCACATTCATCTTTAAAAACTTCCTTATCGCTTCCTCATCATTAATCGTATACGGACGCACCGCGACACCATTTTCCATCGTTAATTCTACAATTCCATCCGAAATATACCGGTAGTTTGGATGAATCGCACTCGCTCCCATCTTTTTCGCATAAGCCCACGGGCTATGCAATCCTTCCTTATATAAAATCGCCGTCTCAATGTCAGGAGCCATTATATGACACTTTTTCATACTATAATGATTAAAAGAAGATAGAATCGTTCGCTCCTCCATACTATATTTTCGAATAAGAGTAATTACCTCTTCTTCTAAACCAGGGTACGCTATCTTATTATTCTTAAATTCAATATTAAGAAAAAGGTTGTTTGTTTTCAGCCACTCTAACACTTCTTCCAACAAAGGAATGTGCTGCACACCGACTTTATCATGAAATGTATAACTCGCATCTAACGCACGTAAATCTGCATATAAATAATTTCGAACGGCACCTTTTCCATTCGTCGTTCGATTTACGGTTTCATCATGAATGACAACAATTTTGTTATCTTTTGTGAACTGCACATCCAATTCAATCCCATCAGCCCCAAATTTCTCCGCCGCACGAAAAGAAACCATCGTATTTTCCGGATACGTCCCCGCAGCTCCGCGGTGTCCAAAAATAAGTGTCATCTTCTCACCTCAAATTTCATTTCACTTTAAAAGTTAGTAAAAATCATTGTAGGTTGTAAATCAAACTATGTATTTTTCAACTGGCATTTACATAACCTCATGAGCCACCACTATCGTTGTCTCTACACTGATGCTTATTTTACTTTATGTTATACTATACAAAAAGGAGGTACATTTATGAAACCATTACAACTTTCACCAGAGACAGCTATTAAGTTATCTAAAGCTCTCGGTGTGCCACTTGAACAACTTATGCATATGCCTCAGCATATTTTAATTCAAAAACTCGTTGAATTAGAAAAACAAAATCAAGAGAAAGAATAAAGTGAAACT
>NZ_JBALLY010000107.1:18278-18517 GCF_036963045.1 Bacillus sp. JJ864
CCGTTAATGCGGGATAAACAGTCCTGTTGTGTACAGGGCTTTTCTTATAGCACTCCAATTTGCTAAAACAAAAAATGAACATCCCTTTCATGACAGTTATCTAAAACTCCCAAAAAGAATGTTCATTAGTTTGTATATCAATCACTTATTGGCTAAGCAAGCTTTTATACTCACTTTTCTTTTATAAACAAAACTACTTCATTTATTCCTACTGTTATTTTTAGCTCGCCTTATGTTCA
>NZ_JBALLY010000107.1:18557-18925 GCF_036963045.1 Bacillus sp. JJ864
GACATGGATACCGTATAGCGCGTTGGTATATTAGCGTTTTTAATCGTTTTATCTTTTCAAATCTTTCGGTAGTTTATCGGTTTACCATTACGGAGTTTATCGGTAACCTTTCTCTACTCCGTTAAATTCAGTATAAGGCTACTTTTTCACTCAGTCAACACATGTTTTTACGGCATTATAATTTTTCCTTCTATTATATATGTGTACTCTTCGTGGTCTTCGTAGTCTTCGCAAAACGACCTAGAGCGCATTTAAGCGCATACTAGTACGTTAACTCACTTTTAATCGCCTTGTGTTTCTCGGCGTAACTTTCCGTACTCATATGCAAAAAGGACGCAAGCAACTAAACCTGCGCCTTCCTTTTTTTA
>NZ_JBALLY010000107.1:18947-28779 GCF_036963045.1 Bacillus sp. JJ864
CCTTAACATACTTACGCACGATAGCAGTCGAATCATCGAGCCTTATCATCGCTATTATGTATCGCAAAGAAATCATGAAGGGCTAGTTCTATGACATCTTCCGCATTTAAGTGATATTTATCTGCAAAACTATCTATAACTTTTTTAATCGTCCCCAAGTCTTTAATTAGTTCACGCAATAGCTTCATGTCATGTGTCGTTAAACTGTTATTTTCACTTTCTTTTTTTGTCTTCTTAGTTTTAGTACCATTACCACTCGTCTTAGCTATAGGCTTTGGTATAAATTCTTGTATATCCTTTTTTAAAGGGGGCTCTTCCGTACCAGCGTAATACCAACCAACGCCACCCTTTTTATTGTGCTTGTAACCTACGTTTTTTAAAACTTTTAGTAGCCCCTTCTCACCTATACCGATCTCATCTCCTACTACCTTAGCGCTATTTAGTTTTAATGCCTCTATAACATCTTCAAATGTCATCCTCATTCCCCTTTTCTCCCCAAATTATATCCGAGTATACTTTTACGCAAATTGCGAAAAATATTATACCCCAAACATCTCAATGTTCGTTTTTTAAATATAGCACACAAAGAAAAGGTACGGCAATTGTGCCGAACCTTCGCTTTTTACGTTTTTTAATAACCTCTCATTCGTTTTTGCTGTCGTTCTAATTGCGCTAGCTCTGCTGCGATCTTTTCTATGTCGTGATCGTCGCGCACAACCATCTCGTTGATGCTGAAGTAGTTGTGAATATCACCTCCACCACCTTGCGCAGACTGTACCGCATTTGCTATGTTCATAGCTGTACCAGCGTTAAACGTTTTAATCAAGTTAAACAGGTTCTCTTGTTGTCCCGCTGTGAGTACCATTTCATTCTTTAACAGTCGTACGTCCACCTCGTCGAACTTCGGGCGAGTAGGTCGTTGCGCTATTGGAGTACCTCCATTATGATACTTAGGGCGAATGCTTTGCGTAGTACCGCCGTTATGTCGTTTATCGCCGCCACCGAACAAGTTCTCTACAGTGTTTACGACTTTCTGCCATATCGTTACCTCTTTCGTGACTGGCTTAGAGGCTTCTTGGTTAAGTGAGTTTACTTTAGCGTTTGCGCTCGATGTATCCGCATCTACAGACTTCGTTTTCTCTGCTTGTGCCGCTGCGTCGATATTTCCGATTTTACCTAGCGCACTAAAAGGATTAGCGTCAATAGGCTTCGTTTTTAGCTCTTCTGCTATACGGTTAAGGTCAGTCACTTTAGTTAACGCACTAAGTGGATTCGCATCGACTGGTTTCGTTTTAGACTCTTCGATACGGCTATTAATTTCTTGTATTCGAGCATTTGCTATAGTAGGGTTAGCGTCGACTGGCTTAATTTTCGATGCCTCTATCTGTGCATTTAATTCTCCGACTCTTGCGTTTGCTAGCGAAGGGTCGCCGTCGATGTATTTCGTTTTTCGTTCTTCTATATATTTATTAAGGTCTTGTACGCCTGTATCCGCTTCGGTTTTATCTATGCCGACCTTTTTATCTGTTTTCTTATTAAGCTCGCCCACCATTTCTTTGACGTCTTCTTTTCCGTTTTTCATGAGCTGGTTTTGTTCGATTTGTAATTGATTATTTTCTTGAATTTGAGTTTTAGTTTCGGTTAACTTACCTAGCTTTTCATTAGCTGTGTTTAGCTCTTCTTTTTGCTTGTCGGTAAGCTCACCTTGATACCTTTTCGCCTCAGCAAGCGCTGAAATTTTCTCTCTTTCTTTTGCGATGGCTTGGTCTAATGCCTTGATTTCATTACCTTTTTCGTAAGTAACTTCTACTTGTTTCATTAGGAATTCATTAATCTGCTGAATTGACTGCCGTCCTTTTTGTAATGCTTGCTCAGCTACTCCGATTTCCGCAGTTTTAGAGTGAACCTTCGCTTCATGGGCGTGTAATTCCTCTTTTGCGTTAGCCAGCGTTTTTTCCGCTTGTTTTACTTTGTCTTCATTTAACTTACTGTCTTTTTGAGCGAAGTCCTCTTTCGAGCGAGCTAACATAGCCTCTGCGTGTTGTACTTTTTCTACTTTACTTGGCGTTTGGTCTACAAGGTCATTCGCATCTTTTACTGCGTTTCTGTAGTCTTCTAAGTTTTTACTTAGATTCGTCATAGCTTGCGCTTTTTGTAGCTCTAGCTCTGCTAGTTTCGCTCTATCAAGCTCTGCTGCATAGTCTCGTGCGGCTTGCGTACTTGTAGCGATTGCTTGCCCTCTTTCATTAAACGCAGTAGATGTACTAGGTGATTGCTTAATAATCTCGTCTGATAGATTGATAGTTTTTTGAATTTGCTCGTTGTTGACACCGCTTTTTTCTATAAGTCTGTCTAACCCCGCTTGTATTTCTTCTTTCGCACGTGGGTCGGTTGCACGCTCTAAATCCTGCTGCAATCTACGGTATTCTAAAAGCTCGTCGTTGTTTAACTTAATTTTCCCACGCATTGCGTCGAACTCGTTCGCTGCATTCTTTAAGCTGTTGCTTTGCTCGTCTAATGACTTGTATGTATCGAAAGATACCTCTTTGAAGTCTGCGGTTTCTTCTTTAGCTGCCATTAAAGTACTTGTTAACGCACCTACTGCGATAGAAATACCAGCAATCCACGCCGTAGCTGGATTCGCTACTAATGCTAGTGAAAACGCACGAATAGCTGTTACAGCTTTCATTGCGCCAGTAGCTAGTAAAGCAACGCCTGCCGCTGCGCCTGCTGCTGATAGTCCCGCCGTTATCATTTTCGGGTCTAACTCGCCTATTGTGTTCGCTAAATTCGCACCGATTTTTAATAACTCTCGTGCTGCTGGTAATAGCGCTGTACCTAGCTTAATGCCTACAGTTTCCAGTGCGCCTGTAAAGTTATCTAAATCGCCCATGAGCGTATCACGCATTGTGTTCGCCATTTCTTGCGCTGAACCAGCTGAGTTTTTAAGATTCGTTGAGAAGTTCGTTAACGCACCGCCGCCTTCTTTGAGTAACGTTAAGAAACCACTTGACGCCTCTGTACCTACTAGCATCGCTGCGTACTGTGTCTTCTGCGCATCTGTTAACCCGCTCATTTTCCCTTTTACGTGGTCTAGGATTTCGGGTAATGGCTTCATCTCACCGTTAGAATTTTTGTATGAGATGCCGAGTTCTTCCATAGCTTTAGCAGCTTGTCCTACTGGGTTCGCCATGCTTAGTAATGTCGCTCGAAGAGTCGTACCAGCTTGCGAACCCTTGATACCAGCATTAGACATTAAAGCGACAGCTGCCGCAGTGTCTTCGAATGGTATTTTTAAACTTGCTGCTACAGGCGCTACGTACTTCATCGCTTCCGCTAAGTCGGGTAAATCTGTATTCGCATCGTTCATCGCACGTACTAAAACATCTACTGCGTGTCCCGAGTCTGACGCTTTAATACCGAAACCTGACATCATAGAGCCTAAGTAGTCCGCAGACGTTGCGAGGTCTAGGTTCGCTGCTGCTGCTAAGTTTAATAGTGCAGGCATAGAGTCGATAACGTCGTTAGTTTTAAATCCTGCTGCTGCTAATAGCGCCATACCGTCGGCTGCTTGCGTCGCACTAAAACTGGTACTCGAGCCTAGGTCTAGCGCTGTTTTCTTTAATCGTTCGAATTCTGACCCAGTTGCGCCACCTATCGCTTTTACTTTCGCCATACCTTGCTCGAAGTTTGCTGCGGCTGCTACACTAGCGCCCGCTGCTGCTACTACTGCTGTACCGACGGCTGCTGCTGCTGTCGTTATTTGTGACAAGCCTTGCGCTGCTGTGGCGCTACTGCCTCGTAATCCGTTCATATCGTTTCGAGCTTGTTGCATACTTTGTCTAAATTGACTATTATCGAGGACAAGTCTAGCTCGTACCTCTCCCGCATTTGCTCCTGCTGCCATTCCTTAGCCCCCTTGTTATGTAAATTTCTCATAAAAAAGACGCGAGAGATTTAATCCCGCGCCCTCTATTAGCGTTATCCGACAATATCCCTTGACATTGCCACTCCAGCTATATTATTCGCTATATAAGTCATGTCCGTATCGGTTATGATTCTCGATTTTCTTTTCTACGAATTGTACAGTTTCAGCATGATCTTCGAAGTAGCCAGCAGGATTGTTTACGTATTGCCCCGCAACATTTCCGATATTATCCGTGATTGCTGTGTGTACCTGTCCTATGGCGAATTGTGCCGAACGCATTTGAGTAATACCATCTAGTCGCCCTTTGATTTCGTCGAAGTTGGGTACTTGTGACGCCTTCGCTAACTTCTGACTCATTACTGATAGTGCTGGGCGAATATGTGGTAGGTTATCGCCTTTGCCGACTAATTCCGCAAGTTGCCCCGTGAAATAACCTTGTAATTCGTGTGCTGTCTTTCCGTTCTTACTTGCTAGCTCTACCATACTTTCTAGATGTCGAATAGCTGTATTTTGGTCGGGTGATAATAGTACCTTTGTTTTTAAGTCGTTGATTTCTGCGTCATATAGGATGCGGTCAGTTTCGCTCAGGTCTTCGAATTGTGGTGTTAATAGCGCTCGTGTTTGTTTCTCGGCTTCGTCCAGTAACGCATTATATTTACCTCGGCGATCTTTCATCTCCGACATCAATGCGTATGTTGCTACCTCCTTAATACGCTCTCTTCTCGCCATTTTTCCCTTATACGTTAATTCTTGATTCGCTTCTACTTTACGTAGCTCTTCGTGAAGTCCGTTATCTCCCTTTAGTAACTCAAGTACACAGCTTGCCGTACTTGCTTGGATTCCTCGTGCCTCTTGTATTAGTTCTACTGCTGTCTTTGTGTTTTCCATTGTCATTTTCCCCTTTATTAGTTAGTTTTTTCTTCTTTACGGAATTCTTCTGGTAGTTCTTTTGTGCGCTGAACATACATTAAGTCTGTGTCTGATGGTTTCGGCATATCTCTAAGTGCGAATACATCACTAAAACTAGGAATAGCTCCTTTTAGTCCTCGACCTAATTGGTTTAGCTCTGCTATTAACCCGCCGAACTCATCATTTAGCTTATAAAAATCAACTAGTGCGCTGTAATACTCTTGTAGTCCATTGTGCGCTCGTTCTACAATCGGCTGTACACGTTCCTTTTGTAGCATAGGATTGATATTACCGAACCAGTCATTTGCTAAGTCGTCTAGGGTAACCTCATCTTGTAGCTCTTTCGCAGCGTAATCATACGCCTTACTCGCTTCTTTCTCTGCTACTTCTAGCGCAGCATTTGCCTTTTCGATATTTTCTAGCGCCTTTGCTTTTTTCGCGCCTATAGATTCACCTGAAAACTCTCGATTTAAGGTGTCCTCGTATGCAGCTACAGCAGCCGTTACGCCCTCTTTCGCATCTCGTACCTTTTGTGCATAGCTCTCCACGAACTCTAACGCCTTGACGCCTTGTATTTTATAGTCTTCGTATAATTTCCATTCCATCTTTCGTTTCCCCCTATAGTCCTACTCTAGTGCGAATCATGTCTTTCAGCTTGCGTTGCTTCTCGTCTAGCATAAATTGCTCGATTTCCGCAATTTCTGTATCTGATAGATTTAGTACCGCACGCATACGTTTTTCAGTATCGTCACTCGGCTTTTGTACGCCGTTCTCGTATCGGCTTACGGTAAGTAGAGATACATTAATTAGATCGGCGAACTGTTCCTGCGTTAATTCGAGCGCTTTGCGTATGTATTTAATGACTTCGGCTTTCATCGTTTGCTATCTCCTTTCCCTTATTTTTCCGTACTTATATTTCGCTGGTCTATCTTTCGCATCTTTGCCGTAATGGTTTAGATATACTTGTCGGTATAATACGTACTCATTCGCAGCTTTTATCGATATCAACGCCCTGTCATATAGGTCATATAATTTCATCTTAGAGGGCGCGGGGTCTTTCGGGTCTTTTTCTGTGCTTAGTTTTGAAATATTGATAGTCGAACGTTGTATAACGTCTTCATCATCCTCGATAACCATGTAATCGCCTTCCCATATTGCTATCATATAATCACCTCCTTTCGTTTGTGTGCGATGTGTTTACATCTATGTATTTATATCGTTCATCTCCAAAAAAAGACGCCGTAGCAGGCAGCGCCTCTTACTTTTTGGCAGGTGCAGCATTTCGGGAGAGGTACGAGTTAGACTCGTCTTCCATCACTTATATGTACGGCTACGGGTCGATTTCTTGTATAGTGAGCGACATTTTTTTATTTTTTTTCGCAGCAAAGGGAGAAAGCCGTCCTCCTTACACCCCTATAGTGTGTATTATTCATGTCTTTTTGGTATACTTTTCTTAAATTAATTAAGAGAAATACGAAAATAATTTGTCACTAACGTAGCCACTTCGCTTTTATCATTGCCTCTATCGCATAAATAAGGGTGTATTAACATCGCTTTCCCTTTTGTACCTGTATCGAACGTAGCTACTGCTCCTTTACGTTTTAAGCTCGATAACAATACGCTAAAATGGCTATATTCTACGCCCAATAACGCAGCAGCTTCCTTAATGCGTAAAGGTTTCGCTTTGTCTATGTCTTGCTCTGACGGGTCGTGCGTTAACATAAGAAATTTGTGATTTACATACGCAGTCGCTTTAAGTAGCAGCCCTGCCTCGTTATCGGTTAATTCATCTATCTTTTCTTTCGCATGGACTCGATACACCTTCGTAAACGGTTTCGCTTCCTCACTCTTTCCGATACAGATAAGTGTTTCATCTATATAGAAGACGCTGCGCCGCCCTTCGCCCTCCTTACGAATTACACCTAGAGCCTCTAAACGACCTAGTGCCTTCTTAATACCATTCGTACTCTTTCCTAAAAGACGCTGCATGTCTGACTGTTTGAGCGGTTTGAGCTTGCCTTGCGCATCTCTTTTCCCAGTAACGAGCCTACTGCCGTTCCCCAGTCGTAAATTTAAAGCTAATTTGAATAGTAACCCCGCATCTAGTAGCGATATATCTTTATTGATTGCACTCATACGATCATTGATTACCTTCAAAAATTCTCGCTTGTCTTCTCGTCTTTTTTCTCTAACTTCCTCACGAGCTAGCTTATCTTTGTACCCTTTCCGCTGACGTTCTTCCCTTTCCTTTTGTTCCATAACCTCTCGCTGACTTACAAGAATTTCACCTGTTTCTCTATCCACGTATTGCGTTAACTTCATCACATATGCTCCTTCCATATTTTCAGCGCACAAAAAAGCGCCGTACACACTGATAGGCGCAAATCACTTCATTTACTGGTATTTATTTTTGTTTACACGCATTGGATAAACTGATACTTTATCTTATTTGACATTGGTTTTAGTGCTAGTTACGAAAACACGCGAACCCCTTGCGGCTCTAAGCGTCAAGACGTTTTTTAGTACTGAGTACGTTCTTTATCTTATGTTCATTCATAAGAGCGCCCTTGCCTAGCGGCATTTACGCAGCAATATACTAATAAAACACCTCCACTACTGCGAATACCATTGATGTCGATGAGCGCAGCGAAGGAGACTACGAGGCTTGCAAAGCCCGTATGCTCTAACGCAATAAGTACCCATGTGACGTTGAGCTAACATGGCTAGATGTCACACTAACTAGAACTAACTAAGAACTATAGCTATATAAATAACTTAGAGGCTACTGCGTATCCTCATTGACGCAGCAATATATAGAAGGATAATGCGAAGGTACTAAAAGAAGCGAAAAGAGGCGCTTATAGAACGAAAAAAGACCCCACGCTATTACTGCGTAAGGTCTCATATAATAAAAATATATTATTGCGGCGGCGTGAATTTGTAAAGGCGCTTTTAGATTCGCTGCTTTCGTTTTATTAGATTGATTTTCGTATCGCTAGCGCTGAATGTATCGTAAGAGATTCATATAGTGACTGCGTAATGGCTTGCGTAGTTAATGCGGTCGTATAACGTAGTGTATTCGATGTGTAAGGCGTTGCAGTTTCGTAGTGTGTAACGGCTGTGACTGTGTGGGATCGTTGGGGTTTGCGGTGTGTATGCGTAAGGTGTTTTCGTTTGATGGCGACTGTTACACCCCGAGTTCAAAAATATATTGCGCTATTTTCGTACAGCTGCTGTAGGACGTGTGTGGGGGCGCTTGGGGGTTCGACCTTTTTCGCTTCGGTTTCGATGTATAGCTACCTTGTACAATACTGCTTCATTTATTTCTGCGCTTCTGTTAGCTTCGTACACACTTCGATTATGATTACTTTCGAATGCGTTTCTTTATTCAAATACAAAGCGAATGAACTTCTTTTGATGCGCAACGAATCAAGCGATTAACATTTGTTCTTCGTTATGATCTTCTTTTCATTTCGTTATTGATTCGAGCGAAGACGCAGCGAACACGAAAGCCTTTGCGAATACAAACGAATAAAGAAAGGACGACAAACAAAAGCCTCACAGCTTTCCTGTAATCAGTATCGAATCCTTTCTGCTGCGTTAGATAGAAGCATAGTACCGCATGTGCCGTATGACCGTATGCCCAGCAACCTGTACCATTTGCGTCTGTGTAGGTAATGCGCTCGCTCCTAATGCCATAGATAGCGTATAAAGCTGTAGAAAGCCCTCTACGATGTTCTGTAACGTTCGAATATAAATCCATTACTCAATCGCATATATGAACTTATATAAAGCCCTGTGCAGCCAGGTGTCGACGTATGTCGTACCGTATCGGTGTATGAGTATATACGCAGCCCTATTGGTAAAAATGCGATGACATATATTGCCCTATTCCCTAAAAGTATAATAAAAGGGAATCGAAGTGCCGCCCTTATTTTATGCGGGTTTTAACATTCCCTATTTCCATTCCCTAAATTACGTGTTAGAATAGGGACAACGACATAAGGAAACGGGGAATACATAATGACAACCTTTGGATATGCAAGGGTTTCGACTAAAGAACAAAACTTAGATACGCAGCTAGAACAACTGAAAACTAGAAAATGCGATGTGATTATCGAGGAAAAGATGACAGGCGCAACGTTTAAGCGTCCCGAGCTAGAAAGGTTATTAGAGACTGCGCAGGAAAATGATACTATCGTAGTGACTCGTGTAGATCGTTTAGGGCGTAATACGCAGCAGCTACTAGAATTAGTAAACGAATTGCAGCAACGAAACATCACGCTATTTGTAATTGAGCTGGGAATGGAAGTAACGCATAGAAACGGGAAAATGTTTCTTACAATTCTATCTGCGCTTGCCGAGAACGAGCGGGAACTACTAGCGGAAAAGCGTAACGCAGGGCTAGAAAATGCGAAACGTAAAGGTATTAAGCTAGGTCGCAAAGGCAAAGCGAAGGGACAGGTAGAACTTGCGATTGATTTATGGAAACAAGGCGATAAAACTATTAAGGAAATCGAAGAAAGTACAGGCGTAGGCAAATCTATCCTGTATCGTGAAATAAAGAAACGTGATTTAAAGCGAGAAGTATAAGGGGCGGCTATTGTAGTCGTCTTTTTTGTTGTATACGTGAACCCCTCGAGTTTCAAGTCCTTCCTTCCAGCAGGACGGCGTGCAGCTGATATTGCGATAAACCCGTATTTTGTAAAGTGGTGTAATCGTTTTAGTTACACATAAATCATTGTAAACCCTACAACCGCAACACTTTCACCATTCCACCTATAAAATAACAATTGTTTACATGGCATGGGATACCACCAGCTACGATGAGATCAGCGCCAACAAGTCGCAACACAATAATCGAAATGTCGGCGCTATCCCAGCAAAGAAATCTATATCATGTTCGCATTCAACGAGCTAGTTTTTTAGTTTAATATCTACTTTTTCTTCAATGCGATAATCGTCAGAACGCCGCCTGCAATCATTACTATGTGG
>NZ_JBALLY010000107.1:28871-29354 GCF_036963045.1 Bacillus sp. JJ864
CAAAAAAAAATAATAGGCAGATGTGCCTATTTTCTATATGTCTTTTTCTCAAAAACCCTTATATATCAATGATTTTAGTGAATTCCATGTATTCCACGTGAAACAAGAAAATTCGACAATATCAAAAACATTATTTATCGCTATATAGAGATAAATGTATGTATTTTATAAATAGAAAGAGGCTGCGATACCCAACGTGAGAGAACGTTGAGCCGCAACCCCTAGCCTGCACAGAATTTCCACAACCGTACAGACCGACTTAGTTGGCTGGTAGAAGTGCTTCAACTTCCAGCGAATCTATTATATCATTGCGCACAATACGAAGTACATAAGGCGTATTTATTCATCTCTTATTCTTTTACTGTTTTTTATAATTAAACACTATATCGGCAATGCGCAACAAATACGTAGAACGTATCGAGGTGCTGCATCGTGTTAAAGAACTGCTACTGCTGCCTAACTTAGAAATGGCGACTACAAAGC
>NZ_JBALLY010000108.1:0-6960 GCF_036963045.1 Bacillus sp. JJ864
AATGGCAGTTTTAAAATTTATAGGCGGAGTACTTCCATTAGTTCAAGAACTTTTAAAAGCATTTATGTAAGTTTATCATTTAGTCATTATTTATAAGAATTATCATACAAATGATCTGTATATTAAAGATGAATTATTGATATGCAGATCATTTGTATGAGTAAGATCCTTTTAAAGGGACGGAAACGATTCAAAGAATAACCCGCCACATCTGAAAAGATTTCCGATTGTGGCGGGTACTTTTTATTATATTTTGTTTTTTAGTTTCCTATATAAAGCTGATCTTAAAACATTGGTAATCCTTCGTTTTTTATGGTTGTCGATATTGCTCCATCTAATAATTCCATCCCTGATTTGAGTGAATTATGGCGGAATCAGCATCTAATTTCATTTTCAAAAAATATTTAGTCATAAAAAAACTGCACCTCCAATTGTTAGTTTTATCTAACAATTGGAGGTGCAGTTCATCAATGAGCTGCTACTTTCCTATCTATTTACACACGTACAGCTGTGCCGCTTACTGCAACCATTAACATTCCGTCACGAACGACTTCGTAGTCTACATCGATACCAACGATTGCATTGGCACCTTTTTGCGTTGCAAGTTGTTTCATTTCTTCTATAACAATGTCACGAGCTTCTTTTAATTTACTTTCATATGCACCAGAACGCTATGCTACTAAGTTGTATTCAAATTTCAAAATTTCCAAACTGTAAGCTATCGTCGTAAAGCAATAATTGTTTCTGTTCTCACTAACTTTTGATTCATGATGAATGTTATACCTATACATAAGAACATATTAATTGCGATAAGCAGACTATACGAGGTTCCATTTAACTCTAGTCCATAGTCAAATCGATTTTTATAGAACATATCTAATGCATTTACTAGTACAATTGAAACGCCTGTTGATACCCCACTGAATAGGAATGATTCTTTTAAAAAAATTAATTTTATATTTCTTCGGTTAAATCCTAAAGCAGATAAAAGTCCAATTTCCTTATACCTTTCGACTGAAATCTTATAAAGCATAATTGTACTAATAAATACTCCAATAATTAGAATAAAATAAGAAATGAATGTAAATAGTTTTATTAAATTCGTAAATGTTTTATTAAAATTTTCAACTTGTTTATAGTTCGTATATACCGCTATCTGCTTTTTACTTAAAAGATTTTGAACCTTTGGAATCTCATTAAATCCTTTAATGTCAAAACTAATCGATACCGCTTCATCAACATTAGAATGACGGTACATATCTTTTTCTACAGATGAGCTAAAAATAAAATCATCATACTTTGTATCGGATATGCCCGATACAGTAAGCTGAATCTCTTTATTTTCCCCATTTTTCCCTATGTAGGATACTACCATTTTTTTACCGACTGCTTTTTGGATTTGTTTTTCAAATTTAGCAGCTAGACTTGGAGAAATAACAATTTCTTCTTTATCATTACGAGGCATATTTCCGTATAGCAACAAAATTGTTGGCGTAACAGTAGGTATTTTAAATTCATTTTTAATCGTTTTATCATTCATATTTAATGTAATATTTTTCAAGTTATATTGATAATAGACATTTCGTATTTGCTTCATCGAAGTTAATTTTTCATAGATACCGGTTAAGTCCTTATTGACTTCCTTCACCTGATCATATTTTAGAACCATCCCCTTGTTAAAATAAAAATTTTTTTCTTTAAATTCATCAATGGCATGATTGACGATTCTTTTCGAACTAAAAGCGCTAAAAAAGGAAGCAGAGCCAAATGCGATAAGGATGGCTGCGATTAAATATTTGACGAAGTGAATTTTAAAATTTTTAAAACCTAGTCTAAAAAAGTCTTTCGATTTAAGCGGTAGTGAATCATTTTTATACGCCTCGTTCACAGTTTTTCTCGCGTATCCAGACTTTTTTACGATAATCTGTTCATCTTCTATTTCAATAGTTTCATCGGCAAACTCCGTTAATTTTTCATCATGAGTAATGATAATGACGGTTTTTGTTTTTGAAATTTCTTTTAAGATATTCATAATTGTTTCTGCCGATTCATAATCCAATGCACCAGTGGGTTCATCGGCTAAGATGATTTGTGGATCATGAATTAATGCTCGAGCTATAGCAACCCTTTGCTTTTGTCCACCACTTAATATTTGAACATTTTGATCGATTTGTTTCTCTAAACCCAAATCGGTAAGCAGCTTCTTTGCCTTTTGTACATACTCTTCTGTTTCCGTATTTGCAGTGCTATAAACGGAAAGCAAAACATTCTCTAATGCCGTATATCCGTCTAGCAAATTATAATTTTGGAAAACAAAGCCGATTTCATTGAATCGATAAGTACATAACTCATTGGGCGATAAATCTTTAATATTCATAGTACCAACACGTATTTCACCAGTGAAATCTGAATCAAAACCAGCTAAGAGATTTAACAAAGTGCTTTTGCCAGAGCCGCTAGGCCCTAGCAAACAAGTTAATGCATGATTATTAAATTCATAGTTCACATTGGAATAAATGACGGTATCACCATATTTTTTTGTTACATTTTTGAGTTCAATCTTCATCATCGATCTCCTCCGCTTTGAAGAGCCTTAATTGGCTGTACCTGGCCCGCAAGAAGAGAGGCGATAATTCCCATTAGTAACCCTTGAATAACGATGATTAGGATAAATAAGATAATAGAGTGTTGATTTGTAAGCGATGACGAAAACATTTCTGTTGAAAACTTATTCAATAAAGGCAGCGCTGCAAAGAACAATACGAGAGCCATAGCAGACGTCAAAATATTTTCGATAATAGTTAATTTTGTAATACTCCCGAATGAAAAGCCGTTTATTTTTAAGAGGGCATATTCATTTTTTCGAACAAATGTGTTCACAATTGTTATTGTAATCGTTATGATTAGCGCAAGTATACCCATAACTCCAGTGATAGAACTTGATTGATTATCTGTAGTAGCATTAAGATCCGAAATGTTTTTTACCATCATAAATTGTCCAAATGGAACGATTCCTTTCCCTTGTAATTCTTTAACTAAAGAAAGTACATTGGGAAGAGAGGTTGCTCTCAGTTCAAATGGAATTTTATTCGTATCTTTACCAAATGCAAGATAAAGCTCTTCCACAGCTTTCTTGCTATAAATGAAAGCATCTTCAGGTTCTATAGATGTAGCCTCTCCACCAGCTATCGATTTATCCATTTCCATCTTAGAATTGACGACACCAACTATTTTTAATTTCATCGTGCGAGATTTTTCCTCAAGAGCATCAGGTTGATCCCCCGCAAACATAGAACCTGTAATTCCGATTTCTTTATCTAAAGCCTTTTCAGGTGAAACATTAATTTTATCAAGAAAGGCTTTCGTTACAGCCACTTCTTCTTTATCGTTATTCGGCATTCTACCTGCTACTAATCCATTATTTGCAGGTGCATAATTGGATTGTTCTACTTTATGTTGATTGATTACTCCATCAATGGAAACAGCCATATTGTTTAACGTCAACAGAGGATAAATCATTTTTACTCGTTCATCATTCTTATAATCTTTGAAAATAGAAGATATATCTTGTTTTACATCCTTATTTTGACTGTTCGTACCGTTACCTCCAGCCCCTTCAGATGTGCTACCCGCTTCCATCGTTTCTGGAAAAATAGATATATTAAATAAGGATTGACCATATTGTTTCACTAGATTATCCGTTATTTCCTTCCCTTGATTCGCTATATTGCCACTAACATTAATTAATACGAAATAGGACGAGAAAAGAAGAACAATTGCTGTAAGTATTGTTTTCAAGGCCATTCCCTTACTATTTTTAAAGCCTTGCGTAAGTCCGCTATTAAATGAGAACGAAGGTGGACTTTTTTTCGTTTGCTTGCTTTTTCGAGTAGAAAGTTCCTGTTTTCTTTCTTGAATAAATCCCCCAGATTTCAAAGCATAAACACTAGATAAATCATCTATAATTGATTGATCATGGGTAACAACGATAACCATTCTTTCTTTTGCAATTTGCTTTAATATGTTTATAAACTCTTTGGCATTCTTCTTATCTAGTGCCCCAGTAGGTTCATCCGCAATAATAATTTCCGGATCATTTACTAAGGCTCTAGCAATGGCAACTCTTTGTTTTTCGCCACCTGACAGTGACTTCACATTTTGTTTCGCTAATCTTGAAATTCCTAATTTTTGAAGCGTATTTTTAACTTTTTGACTTTTGGTTTCTTTATCTAAATTGGATAATTCAAGAACAACCATGATATTATCTTCAACTGATAAATGATTTATTAGTTGAAAGTTTTGCCATATGAATCCAATTGAATTGTAATAGTAATCATTCCGTTCAAATTTCGAAAATTGTTTAATTGATTTATTATTAAAATAAACTTCTCCCTCAAATTCTGGATCCATGCCACTTATTATTTTCAATAACGTTGTTTTACCACTTCCAGATGGACCTACAATAAAATTAAGACCATGGGAAAATTCAGCATTTATATTTTTTAGTACTTGTTCATTGTTAAATGTTTTACTTACATTTTTTAATGTTAACATATATAATATTCCTCCTTTGAGTTTTAATAATAATTAAGCAATGTGTGGTTTATGTGTGATTAAGATGTGATTCATTTAAAAAATAGGCGTTGTACAAGTGATTCGATAGAAATTTCCGGAAGTAAGCAAGATTATTCCCCACAAAAAAAGAAGCTCTCAAAATTATGAAAGCTTCTTACTTAAAACAGATTGTAAATAGTACACCTTTTTTCGTATTCTTGAGGCTATATTGTATCTTATGGGCATCTAATAGTTGTTGAACAATAAATAAACCAAGCCCATTCCCACCAGTGTTGCGATTTCGTGATTTTTCAATTCGGTAGAACGGTTCAAAGATATGCTCCAAGTGTTCTTCTTCAATGTACGCTCCTGTATTTAAGATTTCCAGTATAATCTCATCGTTTCGCCGATAAAGAGAAACGTATACTTCCTTACCTTCCTGTGTGTACGAATAGGCATTATGAAGTATATTTTGTATTACCTTTTTCAATAACTGAGTATCGGAAAAATAGGAAAGATTTTTTTCTATAAACTTAACCACTTTCAACTGTTTCGAGTAACGGAAATACTCATGCTCTTGTATAATTCTTTCAATCATAATAGATAAATTGGCATTCTCTTTGTTTAATTGTAGTCTTTCCGATTCCAACCTACTGAGTTCAAGTATTTCTTTTACTAACACTTCCATACTATTCATCGTTTCATACGATTTCTGCAAATAGCGGTCACGATCTTTATAGACGCCGATATTATAAAGCATTCCTTCTAGTTGACCTTTAACTACTGCGATTGGCGTTTTTAAATCATGAGATATAGCAGCTAAAAATTGTCTACGTTTTGCATCAAGCTCGCGTTCCTTTTTGATGTCATCTTTTAACATTTCATTAGAATTCTTTAATTGAATCATTGTTTGTTGTAAATTATTAGCCAAATCATTTAGAGTAGTTGATAATTCTCCAAGTTCATCATTGGATTTAATACTACTTTTTTGCGAAAAATCTAGTTTTGCCATCCTTCTTGCAACCTTATTTAAATCGATAAGTGGTTTAGCTAAAATCTTTGAATAGAATAGCGATCCTGCAATTGAAATAACTATAATAATAGCAATAATGTACGGTGAGAATGACGAAAGAACACGAGAAATTTCTTCAATAGGGTATAGATACGTATAAAATGTAAACTGATAGCCTCCTTCTTGCAATTGAACTTCTTCTTTAATTGTGTAAATAGAAGGAGATTGTTGATTTTTTTCTTCAGCTTGACCCGTAATATTTACGGCAGATTGGACGGGGATAGCTGGCACTTCATCGACAGTACTCACATTTCCTTCGTCAGGAACATAGATAGAAGGGGTATAAACTATTGTCCCTTTTCGGTCACTCACGATACATATAACGTCTTTATTTTCAGACGAATATCTTTCTAAAGCCGCTTTAACATCCTTAAACGACTCTCCTTTTACTTTCTCGACAAAAATATTCACATTCTTATTAAGATTATTTTGTTTATACTGATAATAGAAAGATGGAAGTAAGAAATATAAGAGTAAGTAAATCAACAAAGCTGACATAACTAATAATCCTGTTGTAATAAGAAAAATTCTTCTTGTTACGCTGCCTAGTACAAATTTACGAATCAAGTTTATAACCAACTCCTTTTACCGTTTTGATATATGGAACATTAAGCTTCTTCCGTAAATTCTTAATATGTGTGTCAACAACCCTCGTATCACCGTAATAATCATAGCCCCATAATTGATCAAGTAATAATTCCCGAGATAACACTCTTCCTTCGTTTTTCATGAGTAACTTCAAAATATCGAACTCTTTCATTGTTAGTGAAATTTCTTCATCATTTACTTTTGCAATATAGGCATCACAATCCAAGTTAATTTCTTTAAATAGCATCATTTGTGTCGCTTCCTGTGGATACGAACGTCGAATAACAGCTTGGACACGTTTAATAAGAATATTAAAAGAGAACGGCTTTGTTATATAATCATCGACTTGCAAATCAAACGCCTTCATCTCGGCGTTTTCTTCATTTAATGCTGTTAAAATGATAATCGGAACGGACGAACTCTTGCGAATCATATTACATACATGAAATCCATCCATATTTGGCATCATAATATCAGCTATAACTAGATGATATTGACCCTTTTGAAAAAGCTGTATACCTTCAACTCCGTCATTCGCCGTATAAACATGATAATTCTGTGTCATTAAAAATTCTCGTATCAATTCCTGTAAATCCAGATTGTCCTCTATAACTAAAATATTATAAATCATGATATCACCTACTTTTTAAATTAATAATTCTCGGTAAATTATATATATAAATACAAATTAAAAAATCGACATAAAAACCCTCTTTCTTTTTAGACTGGCGAGAGCATCTGGCCAT
>NZ_JBALLY010000109.1:0-1646 GCF_036963045.1 Bacillus sp. JJ864
AAAAAGGTACGCCCTCTTCAAGCAATATAGAGGAGAGCACACAAGGCAATGCACCCAGCTACTAGACCACATCATCTGCTCTGGTGAAGGGAGTAAAAGACTGGTACCTTGTGTTCTGTTTTGTATCGGCAAAAAATAGATTGAATAATCCGTAATCTTATCCTTTTACGCAAGCAATTTGCGTATTCCTTTTCTTTCCTCTTCCGTTAGTTCGGTATGAGATCCATTTATACCCTCATGAGGCCGATTTACATCAAACAACGTATATAATACATGTGTACGAACAGCTAGTTGTTTGTTCCATATGTTCCATTGCTTCCAATGATGCATATTCGTTAGATTCATATAGGTTTTAAGGACGTTCGATACCTTCTCCAGGTACCCTAACCCGCGTCTCCCAATCGTGAAAGCAGCTGCTTGATGAATGGAGATGCCGAATTTGCGCATATACTTCATTTTTCCAGAAATCGATGTGTACGCTGGGTTTATTTTTTTTACGTCCACCCCCATCTTGTTTGCCCTATTTTGAATCGCTTCTATTATCTTTCGGTACGCAAACATACTTTTTTTTCTGTTTCTTTTCTTGTTATCGTATTTGTTTCCCGTTTTCGAGAGCGTAGTGTCCAGCTTCTCCAGCACAATCGGTTTGTTCTTTCGGACAGCCAATTCAACAAGACGAATCGCCTCTGCTTCTAAGATTTTTGTAATGGCACCGGAACATTTCCCCTCCAAAGAAAAAGGAAGAATGCCGCTTTCGAGATAGTTTCCATCTTTTGAAACATTTCCCCAGGCCAAATGATCGTAGTTACAATCTACTCCAATGACACCGTCACTTGTACTGAAGTTGATGTAAGAATTGCTTTCTACATCTACCATACATTTGATGAGGTAATACGCTCCGTAGTCTTCAATAGACCAAGAGATCGGCTCGCCGTACTTCTTTTTTTGTTTACACTCAATTTGTGCAGCTACTACATGATTGACGATGTCTTGTCCATACGGAAACATCAAAAATGGGAAAGTCCACACGTTTCCATGTATAGAGGTAAAAGAGAGCTCCTGTTTTTCGATGTTGTATTGAAATACAAAGTTACCACAGCGAGCATCTTTGCGGCCAGAAATCATCATCTGTTTGTTTCGGGCGGCAGAGAAAAGGGTTTTCCATCCTTCATGATGTGTTACAAATTCTTCTTTTGTAAACTGAGATCGAAATAATTTTTTTGTGCCAAACACAGCACTTGGAATATGTTCTTGCAGCTTTTCTTTCTTTTGTTGCAAGCGATCGAATCGGTGCTTTAACCGTCCAATTTTTGCTTTTGTTGTCTTGATTTTCGGGTCTAAATAGCAGTGTTCAAAAGAATAGAAAGTCAGCCAAATCATCGTTTTCTTTGGAAGAGAAAGGGAGATAATCCCACTTGGTCGGATGGTAAAAGAAGTATTTTTAGGAAATGTCGGTTTTCCTTTTCTAAAACTCTCTTTCACTTTTTTCATCTTGGTTAGATAGGAGCGTTCAGATTTGAGTTTCTTCTTGAGGTCTTTGATTTTCTCGTCAATTTGTTGAAGATGGAGTGTTTGTTGTTCTTTTACAGCGGAGAATAGGGCAATCGCTTCTTGCCGAGCACTATTGGCATAATAGTCGTTAAGAC
>NZ_JBALLY010000110.1:0-29631 GCF_036963045.1 Bacillus sp. JJ864
CCTAGCCTACACACGCACGGAAGGGATATGCGTTGAATGTGTAGCGCTGATGTTTGCGGTGGTTCAGCTCCCCTTTTACGTTTTTAATTTAACGACTTGGTACGGCTTCCACGTCGTGACTTACCGCAGCAGTACCTAAAAAGACAGCACTTAAGAAGCCTTGCATTCTTCGAAAATTTCCGATAAAATGAAGGTACTG
The DNA here is from genome assembly GCF_036963045.1 of Bacillus sp. JJ864. Classification (NCBI taxonomy): domain Bacteria; kingdom Bacillati; phylum Bacillota; class Bacilli; order Caryophanales; family Bacillaceae; genus Bacillus; species Bacillus sp. JJ864. The sequence continues at coordinate 200 of NZ_JBALLY010000110.1, forward strand.
ATGACGGTATCGTCCTATATTCAATTGTCGTTGAATGTACGGGTTTCCGTTAGTTAGTTTTGAGTCGATTATTTTGAGTCTCCAGTTGGCGCTGGAGACTTTTTTCTTTTTAATTAAATGTCTAAATGATTTAGAGGTGAGTGACGTTGATATTTCTTTCCTACCTCACCGTCCGTAAAATCTAAGTAAGCCTTTTGCGTTACTTCTACGCTGGAATGCCCTAAAATACGGGATAGAGTTACGAAATCTCCGCCATTTAACAAGTAATACTTCGCAAAGTTATTCCGTAGTTGATGCGGGTGTATATCTACTCCTACCTTCTTACCCGACATTCTAAGCGACCTTTCAAAGTTACGTATTTCTAATTTCGTTCCTCTTATCGTTGGGAACAGGTAGACACTATTTGAATAGCGATCCCTATATAATAACCAACTCTTTAATTCCCTCGACATCTTAAAGGAGAAATAAACATAACGTTGTTGACCGTTCTTTGGATTTTCAATAAGAATAGACTTCGTTTTAAAATCTAACGCATTAGGTGTTAAAGATAAGCATTCTCCAATTCGCATTCCCGTGTCTAATATTAGACGTGTTATTAACCAGTCTCGATAACCATGGAAAGTCGTATTATCAAACGTTCCTAGTACGCTTAACAGTTCTTCCTTCGATAATAATGGCTTCTTCTTACGGCTTGGTTTTATATTCTCTATTGCTTCGACTGGATTTTTGCGTATTTCTCGCTCTACTTCGTACAAATAATTAAAGAACACTTTTATATTTCGAATATAATTAGCGATTGTTGTCGCGCTTATAGGCTTGTTATAGTCTTCTCGCTTATGCGGGAAATTGACTTTCACAGATTTGTCACTAACTGTGACCGTATACTTACCACGTTCTCTTAAATATTTAATATAATGGCGTATATGAGCCGATTTAACTTTATCGACTTCACTAATATCGAATTCATTTTGCATATATGCCGAAAATAGTTTTAACGTCTGTTCATAACTTCTTAACGTCTTTATCGACAGATTCTTCGATGTACAATACAACATAAAGTTTTCAATTTGAAAATTAAATTCGGACAACAAAAAACACCGCCTCTCAATAGTTTGTAAAAACTACCGAAAGACGGCGTTTATCGCCTTTTGACCGAGTTATTTATCGGTCAGAAAAGATATTTATTGCTCAACGCTCTCTAACGTTACAATCCGCTCAAGTCGTTGATACGTATACGATTAGCTCGCCTTATGTTCAAGCCTTAACTTATCCGCTACCATCGCGATGAATTCAGAATTCGTCGGCTTTGCTTTTGACATGGATACCGTATAGCCAAATAAAGAAGAAATGGATTCGATATTCCCACGGCTCCACGCAACTTCAATTGCATGACGAATTGCACGTTCCACACGGCTTGCTGTTGTATTATATTTCTTTGCAATGTCTGGATATAGTACTTTTGTAATTGATCCAAGCAGTTCAATGTCGTTATAGACCATAGAAATTGCTTCGCGCAAATACATATACCCTTTAATATGAGCTGGTACACCAATTTCATGAATGATACTCGTAATGCTTGCATCTAAATTTTTCGGTTTTCCATCAGACGTTGTTACTGAACGAAAAGCTGATAGCGGTCGTTTAATGATAGCGCTTGATTTTCCGCTAACTTGACGAATATGACTCGTTAAATTTTCCATATCAAATGGTTTTAAGATAAAATATGACGCCCCAAAATCAACAGCTTTTTTCGTCACATCCTCTTGTCCAAATGCTGTTAACATAATAACATTCGGCTGTTTAAAACGATCCATTTGACGCATTTTTTCTAGTACTGCGAGACCATCTAAATGTGGCATAATAATATCGAGAACAAGTACATCGGGTTGTCTCTCTTTTAATAAATTTAAGCACTCTTGACCATTATACGCTACACCAATCACTTCCATATCATCCTGAGCAGCAACATAACTTTCTAACATAGATACAAGTTCTTTATTATCATCCACGAGACACACTTTAATTTTCTCCACAGCTTTTCCTCCCTACTAATGGTTTCTCCCGGCATAAAGTATTTCCTTCTAGACTACATGAATTGTTCGACAATTATGTGAAAATCCCCTTTAAAACTTTCTTAAATTCCGAAAAAATCACAAAAAAACATTTTTATCGTCCATTTCTTAGTGTTCTTTTACATATTCCATCATATGATTACAGCTGAATATGCATGCTCTACTTTTATTTTACAACAAAAAACACCCGTTGCGAAACTTTTGTAACATTTCAACGGCTTTACAAGAAAAATTTTTATCAATAAAGAGATTTTTTCTTCTTTCTTCCACAATTAAAAGTAACAAAAAAAACAAGCTGAATTCAAGTTCAGCTTGCTTTTTTCTGATCTGTATAAATATTAATCCCTGCTTCATGTAGCATCCACTCAATATGAACACCGTATCCAGATGTTGGATCATTGACGAATACATGCGTTACAGCCCCAACTAATTTCCCATCTTGTACAATAGGACTACCACTCATGCCTTGTACGATTCCACCTGTTTTTTCTAACAAGCGTTTATCTGTAATCTTTACAACCATTCCTTTTGTTGCAGGGAATTTTTGCGGAACTGTACTCACAATTTCTATATCGAACGCTTCCACTTTGTCTTGATCAATAACTGTCAAAATTTTCGCAGGCCCTTCTTTCACTTGATGAGAAAGGGCAATCGGAAGCGATTCATCCATAATCCCATTTTTCATTTCTGTATTTAACTTACCAAAAATACCAAAGGGACTATTCGTTGTAATATTACCAATAACTTCATGATCTGGTGAAAATCTTGCTAATTTTTCACCAGGATCTCCATTGCTACCACGTTCAATAGATGTTACTGTCGAACGAACAATTTGTCCATCTTCAACTTGAATTGGCTTTTTCGTATCGTTGTCAGAAATTACATGACCAAGCGCGCCGTATTTCATTGATTCTGGGTGAATAAATGTCATTGTTCCAATACCTGCAGCTGAGTCGCGAATGTATAATCCAATTCGATACGACTGTTCTCCACCATCTTTTTGCGGAGTTAATTTTGTACGAATATATTTTCCATCTCTTAACAGAACAAGATTAAGCGATTCTCCCGTTTTCCCGCTGTTATGAATAAATGGTGCAATATCACTCATTCGTTCAATTGTCTTGCCATTTATTTCAGTAATCATATCCCCTACTTGTACACCTGCAAGCTCACCTGGAGATACTTTTCCTTTTTCTGTTTGAATTAAATGATGTCCTACAACAAGTACCCCTTTTGCATTTAATTTCACACCAATTGATTGCCCGCCTGGAATTACTTTAAAATCTTTCAGCACTTTCACATTTACTTTTTTCACAGGTAATCCTGCAAGCTCATAGACCATATCAGCTTCGCCATTTTGATGCGCATTTACTGAAATGGTTTTTTCACTAACACGCCCAGAAGCAATCGTAAATATCGTTTCATCAGTTGATTTTGTTTGAAATACAGGCAAAGAAGATACTTTTGAATCTTGATTTTGAAATATAACAAGTTGCTTTGGAAATGAAATAAACTCACGAAGAGGTTTATAACACCCGATAAAGACAAGTGAAACAAGGAGACAGATCCCTATGATTTTTCGAAATTGCTCTAATTTCAATCTTTTCACTCTCCTCGCTCCTAACCCACATTCAGCCAAGCGGCTTCATTATTTAATGTCTCCTTGCTATCATCTCTTTATAACCGGAAGAATTAAGAAATCTTTGCTGTTAACAAAAAAGCTACCCATTATTGGATAGCTTCTGCTGCTTGTTTAAAACGATGCGCCTGTGAGAGCAACTCTCTTGCATGCTCCGTCGTTAAGTCAGTAATTTCCACACCAGAAATCATACGAGCAATTTCTGTTACTTTTTCATTTTGACTGAGTACAGTAACAGATGTAACTGTGCGTTCATTCGCAATTTGTTTACGAATAAATAAATGAGCATCTGCCATGGATGCGACTTGTGGTAAATGCGTAATACATAACACTTGTGAATTGACAGAAACGCGATAAATTTTTTCCGCAATCGCCTGCGCAACACGCCCACTTACCCCAGTGTCTACCTCATCGAAAATAACAGAGGCAACTCCTTGATGTTTAGAGAAAATACTCTTTAACGCTAAAATAATACGGGATAATTCCCCTCCCGAAGCTACTTTAGAAAGTGGCTTTAACGGTTCTCCTGGATTCGTGGAAATATAAAATTCTACATTATCATACCCAACTTGCGTCATTTTGACAGGAGCTCCTTCAACAAGAGGATCGTCAATTGTTCCTTCTTTTTTCTTTATCATCACTTCGAATTTTGTTTTTTCCATGTATAGCTCTTTTAATTCTTGATGAATAGCCGTTGTTAATCGATTCGCAAGATTATGGCGCATATCACTTAGTAACCTCGCCTCTTTCACTATAAGCTGTTCGATTTCTTTTAGTTTCTTTTTCGTCGTTTCAATGTGTACATCTTTATTTTCAATCGTAAATATCTCTTTTTCAATTTCATCCGCATACGCTAAAATCTCTTCTACAGTATTTCCATATTTACGCTTTAACATACGAATTTCATTTAAACGCGTTTCAATTTCATCTAAACGATTTGGATCATATTCCATCATATCTAACTTTTCGCGGAGCTGATAAGCTACTTCTTCTAATAAATAATAGCTATTTGCAATCGCATCGTAGTTCTCTTGATATGCAGTATCCAAATCCGTAATGCTCTCCATTTGATTCATTGCATTTCGAACATGATCTAAACCAGAACGTTCTTCCGTTAAAGAACGATACGAATCACCCAATGCCTTATAAATCTTTTCGAAGTTCGAAATCTTCAATCGTTCTTCTAATAAATTTTGCTCTTCATCTATTTTCAAGTCCGCATTTCGAATCTCTTCATGTTGAAATTGAATTAAATCTAGACGATGTGCCATTTGTTGCTCATTCTCTGTTAAAGAACGCAATTGTTTTTTTAATTGCTCATATTCCCTATACACATTTTGATACTTTTCTAACTGAACTAAAATATGATCTCCCTCAAAATGATCAAGCATAAATAAATGACGGTCTTCATTCATCAAATCTTGCGTTTCATGCTGTCCATGAATATCAACAAGCGTTCTTCCAATTTCCTTTAACGTGCTTAATGTTACAAGCTTTCCATTGACGCGGCATACACTTTTTCCATTCACAGAGATATCCCGTTTTAAAATAATCATGCCATCTTCAATTTCAATATCAAGTTCTTCAGCTTTCATAGCACAAGGATGCTGTTCATCTTCAATATAAAATAAACCTTCAATTTCAGCTTTATCTGTCCCATAACGTACAAATTCCGCTGAGCCGCGTCCCCCAACAAGAAGACTAATCGCATCAATAATGATGGATTTTCCTGCGCCCGTTTCACCACTTAAAACCGTGAGCCCTTTTTGAAAAGAAATGTTTAATGATTCTATAATAGCAAAGTTTCTAATCGATAATTCCGATAACAATGCCTCATTCACCTCGTTATTTCATTCACACTCCGCACGGGAGGCTTAAACTATTCACACATACATTCTTCTATTACTTCTTTTTGATGAAGAATATGCTATGTAACCTGCTTCATTGTACCAAACATTCGTTTTCACGGTCAATGTAACAATAATGATATTCCTATCTAGAAATTTACATTTTCACATGCTATTCTGAGATTTTTATGTCTCTATAACAAAAATATCTTGTCTACTTTTTACTCTTTTGAGTAATAAAGCAAACAAGATTCTTTTTGTTACAGCATATTTAAAAAGCGATTCGATACAACCCCTGTATCTTCAGGTGTACGACAAATAATTAAACACGTATCATCACCGCAAATTGTGCCAATAATTTCATCCCATTCTAAATGATCAATCAGCGCACCGAGAGCATGTGCATTACCTGGTAATGTCTTTAACACAAGCATATGCCCAGCTGCATCTAATTTAACAAACGAATCAACAAGATTGCGTTTTAATTTTTGAAGCGGGTTAAAACGTTGATCAGCTGGTAAGCTATATTTATAGCGTCCATCATGAAGCGGTACCTTTACTAAATGTAATTCTTTAATATCTCGTGATACCGTCGCTTGTGTTACATTAAAACCTTCATTACGTAAAATATCCACTAGCTCGTCTTGTGTTTCAATTTCTTTATTTGCAATAATTTCTCGAATTTTAATATGGCGCTGCCCTTTATTCATATTTTTTGCACCTCGCACTATCTCTTACCGTAGTTTTACCATCGTTATACTTCACTTATTTATGTTAACGCATAATCGGCTACTTGTACATAATTGTTTTTACAATCGTTATACAATTCTAACTTTCTATACGAGTAAAAAGAGGAACAACAATTGTTATTCCTCTTTTCCTTTTTTCTTCAAGGCTTCGTGAGCTTCTGTCACAACTTCCTCCGCTCGAACAAGTGATTGATTTTCTCCTTGTTCACGCTCACCATACCATTTTAAATGTATTAAAAATTCAATGTTTCCATCTCCGCCCGTAATTGGAGAAAATGTTAAGTTTTGAACATCGTAACCTTCTGCTAGCGCAAAATCGACAATCATTTCTATAACCGCTTCATGTACTTTACGGTCTCGAACAATTCCCTTTTTCCCCACTTGATCTCGCCCAGCTTCAAATTGCGGCTTAATAAGCGCTGCAACATCACCACCAGGTGTTAACATCGTTTTCAATACAGGTAAAATTAATTTCAAAGATATAAACGATACATCAATGCTTGAAAATTGTGGTAAGCCTTTCTGCAAATCAGCAGGTGTTACATAACGAAAATTCGTCCGTTCCATTACGACAACACGCTCGTCCTGTCTTAATTTCCATGCAAGTTGGTTATACCCTACATCTAAAGCGTATGATAGCTTTGCACCATTTTGCAAAGCACAATCTGTAAATCCACCCGTTGATGAACCAATATCCAGCATAATCTTATCTTGCAAATCTATATGAAACGTCTCTAACGCCTTTTCTAACTTATATCCACCACGGCTTACATAGCGCATTACTTGTCCTTTTAATGTAATTTCTGTATCTTGCGGTATTTTTTCACCAGGTTTATCTAAACGCATTTCGTTTGCATATACAAGCCCTGCCATAACGGCACGCTTCGCTTTTTCTCTTGTTTCAACAAGTCCTCGTTCTACTAATAGTACATCTACTCGTTCTTTTTTTCCGCTCATTTGTTACGCCCTTTTTTGTTTTAATGGAATCATTGTACAAATACGTTCAACAACGGCTTCTGTTGTTAAACCAATTTCTTCAAGAAGTTTAGAAACACCACCGTGTTCGATGAAATGATCTGGAATACCCATACACTCAATTAGCGCATTATGATATCCATGTTCACTAGCAAACTCTAACACACCAGAACCAAATCCTCCAATTAAACACGCCTCTTCAATTGTTAAAATTGGCATATTCTTTCCTAATAGTTCATGTAAGTATGCTTCGTCCATCGGCTTAATAAAACGAGCATTTACAACCTTTACAGAAATCCCTTTCTTCTCAAGTGATTCTGCCGCTTCCATGGCCATCGGAATTGTCGTACCAAATGTTAGAATCGCCGCTTGTGATCCTTCGCGAAGTGTTTCCCATGTACCGATTGGAATTTCTTTAAACTCTTCATCCATAGGCACACCAAGTCCATTTCCACGTGCGTAACGAAGCGCAATTGGTCCATCTTCGTACTTGATTGCTGTATATACCATATGTTGACCTTCATTTTCATCTTTCGGCATCATCAAAACAATATTTGGAAGATGACGTAAAAATGCAATATCAAATATACCTTGATGCGTTTCTCCGTCAGCTCCTACTAATCCCGCTCGATCAATCCCGAAAAAGACATTTAAATTTTGGCGACATACGTCGTGAACAACTTGATCATAAGCGCGTTGTAAAAATGTAGAATAAATCGCCAAAAATGGCTTCATGCCTTGCGTTGCTAAACCAGCTGCCATTGTTACTGCATGCTGCTCAGCAATCCCTACATCAAACATACGATTCGGAAATTCTTTTGCAAATTTTTCAAGCTTTGACCCAACCGGCATTGCTGGCGTCACAGCAACGATACGCTGATCATTCTTCGCTAATTTACGAACTGCTTCACTAACAACTGAACTCCATGCCGGTGCAGCTTCTTTTGGCTTCACGAAATCACCAGACTCAATTTTGTACGGTCCTGTACCATGCCAAGTTCCAATTACATCACTTTCAGCTGGCTTATAGCCTTTTCCTTTTTTCGTAATGACATGCACAAGAACAGGACCTTTCGTTTTCTTGGCATATTGAAGATTTTCAAATAAACTTTCATAATCATGCCCATCAACAGGCCCTAAATATGTGAAGCCTAACTCTTCAAAAAACACACCCGAAACGAGTAAATATTTCAAGCTATCTTTTACTTTTTCGGCAGTTGCAGCTACTTTACCACCGACAGCTGGAATTTTCTTCAATAAGTATTCTAGTTCATCTTTTACCCACTGATATTTCCCTGCCGTACGTAAACGTCCAAGTACGTTATGCAATGCACCAACATTTGGTGCAATCGACATTTCATTATCGTTTAAGATAACCGTCATATCTGTTTGTTCATGTCCAATATGATTAAGTGCTTCAAGCGCCATACCACCTGTTAATGCACCATCACCAATAATAGGAACAATATACTCTTTCGTTTTCTTTAAATCACGAGCAAGCGCCATTCCCATGGCAGCAGATAAGGAAGTAGAGCTATGTCCCGTTTCCCATACATCATGTTCACTTTCACAACGCTTCGGAAAACCACATAAACCCTTATATTGTCTTAATGTGCCAAATTCCTTTGCACGCCCCGTTAAAATTTTATGTACATAGGATTGATGTCCTACATCCCATAAAAATTTATCTCTTGGACTATCGAATACTTTATGCAAAGCAATTGTGAGTTCTACTACACCTAGATTTGGAGCAATATGTCCACCTGTTTGAGAAAGCTCTTCAATTAAAAACTTTCGAATATCTTCGCTTAACGCTTCTAGCTCGCTTATAGACATATCCTTCAAAAAACTAGGATTTTGAATTTGCGTCAGATCCACCAGGATCACTCACTTTCGTTTCATAATCTGTCATCATGTCAACTATTATACATCCGTAAAATATAGTTGCATTTAATTGTATTACAAAAATCAAGCATATTCTTTATTTTATACGATGAAAAAAGAGCCGCTAACACAAAGTGATAACGGCAATGTAATCTACGTATATTTTTGCCAAAAAAAGAAAAGAAAAACCTTTGTCTACATTTATACCATAAAATCCTGAATGGCTCAACAAATGAAAACATTCTTATACTAGTGGTTGCGCTTTGCAATTAAATCACAAATTACTAACAAATATTCATCTTGTAATTGTAAAGAAGAAATAGCCTCTTTTGCTTTCGTAATTGTTTCTTCTAAAATTTGCTTCGCTTCCTCTACTGTGAATAACGTTGTATATGTACTTTTTTCATTTGTCATATCGCTTCCGACCGGTTTCCCAATCTCTTCTTCTATTCCTTCTACATCTAGAATATCATCACGAATTTGAAAAGCAAGTCCGACATACTTCGCAAAGGCAAGTAGTTTTTCTTGTTGCGCAGCCGTAGCTCCTGATAATAACGCGCCAGCTAATACGGCAAATTCTAATAAACGTCCGGTTTTATTCTTATGAATATATTCTAACTCACGAAGGTTTAATTGCTTTCCTTCCGCTTCCATATCCGCAACTTGTCCACCAACCATTCCTTCTGGTCCTGCTGCTTTAGCGAGTTCTAGTGCGATGCGTAGTTTTGTTTCGGAAGTAATTTCTTTATTGTCTTGCTCTGTTACAACTTGGAATGCATATGTTAACAACCCGTCACCAGCTAGTACTGCCATCGCCTCACCAAACACTTTATGATTTGTTGGTTTCCCGCGACGTAAGTCATCATCATCCATACAAGGTAAATCATCATGAATTAAAGAATATGTATGAATCATTTCTAATGCGCAAGCTGTACCTATCCCTAATTCTCTATCTTTTCCAAACGCTTGCAGCGTCGCAAATAAAAGTAACGGGCGGAGACGCTTTCCACCCGCTTCTAATGAATACACCATCGCCTCGCGAAGTACCCTTGGACATTGCAAGGCGCTTGCATAACGCACAAGATTTTCTTCTACTAATACTTTACTTTCTTTCATAAAAGCATCAAAAGTTAAATGCGTCATTATACTTCCTCTCCTAAAGTAGAAAACGGACGAAGTTCACCATTTTCACCAAGTATGACAGCCATTTGTTCTTGTACGCCTTTTAATTTTTCATCGCACAGTTTAGAAAGTTCCATACCTTCTTTGAAATACGAAATTGCTTCTTCAAGCGGAACATCACCTTGTTCGAGCTTGGAAACAATTTGTTCAAGCTTTGCAATCGCTTCTTCAAAGCTCACTTTATTTTCCATCGCCTAGTTCACGCTCCTCTATTCCCCATACATTACAGTCTAGTACACCATCTTGAAGCTGCACTGTCACTTCATCTCCAAGCTCAATTTCTTTTATGCTTTTTAGCACCTGTTTCTCATTATTATAAACAAGACCGTAGCCTCGCATCATCACTCTAAGCGGACTTAACGTTTCTAACTTCTCTATCGCTCTTGTAAAAGCAAACTCTTTTCCTCGCAATAGAGACTGCATTTCACGTTGCAATTGCTTTTGCAATGTGTCTAACGTAAGCTTCGTTTGTTCAATTTTTTGCGTGGGATGATGCTTTCCTAAATAAAATGACAATTGCTGAAGTTGATTCGTCTTCTTTTCTATGTATCGCTCTTTCGTTTGTATCAACTTATCAATTGTACGATCCAATTGTTCTTCCTTTTGCTCATACAATTGCTTTGGATAGCGAAACGCATATGATTTTTGTAATGCTTGCAAATGTTCCTGCTTAGAGTTCAACATCTCACGCATCACTCGCGTCAATCGAAGTGTACGCTGCATCACTTTTTCTTCTAATTCAAGAATGTGAGGAACTGCCAGTTCAGCTGCCGCTGTTGGCGTTGGCGCTCTTAAGTCCGCAACAAAATCTGCAATTGTAAAATCTGTTTCATGTCCCACAGCAGAAATGATTGGGATTGGACTCGCAAAAATTGCCCGGGCTACTGTTTCTTCATTAAACGCCCACAGTTCTTCTATTGAGCCTCCGCCGCGCCCAACAATTAACACATCGATAGCATGCATTTCATTCGCCTTTTCGATAGCTTGTACAATTGAGGGAGCTGCAAACTCCCCTTGTACTAGAACTGGAAATACAATTACTTTTCCAATCGGATAACGGCGGGCAATTGTTGTCATAATATCTCGAATTGCCGCACCTGTTGGTGAGGTTATCACACCAATTGTTGTTGGATAAGCAGGAATCATTCGTTTATATACTTGTGAAAACAGCCCTTCTTCTTCTAAACGAGCCTTTAATTGCTCATACGCTAAATGAAGATTCCCTACTCCATCTGGCTGCATATCTTGAATATAGATTTGGTATGAACCACTTGCTTCATAAACAGAGATTTTCCCTTTTACAAGCACTTTCATCCCGTCTTCTGGTCTGAACTTTATATTGCGATTATGACTCGCAAACATGACCGCAGCAATTCTTGCATTTTCATCTTTTAATGTGAAATACATATGACCGCGGCTATGATATTTAAAATTTGAAATTTCTCCTTTTAACCAAACAGACTGTAGATGAGAGTCATACTCTATTTTAGTTTTCATATAACGAGTTAACGCTGTAACGGTTAAATATTGCTTTTCCATCTCTCTCTCCTCATAGCCGCCATGCAATTACTTACAAACAACACCTGTGCGCTGTGCAGATAATACTGTATTTTCTAATAGCATTGTAATCGTCATTGGGCCTACGCCTTTTGGTACTGGTGTAATGTGACTTGCAACGTTTAAGACATCGTCAAAATCAACATCACCGCACAGTTTTCCTGTTTCTAAACGGTTTACTCCGACATCAATTACAACTGCGCCTTCTTTTACGTAATCAGCTGTTACCATTTTTGCTCTTCCAACTGCAACAATTAAAATATCCGCTAATTTCGTTAATTCTTTTATATTCGCTGTTTTTGAATGGCAATACGTTACTGTTGCATTCTCATTTAAAAACAGTTGTCCTACTGGTTTTCCAACAATATTACTTCGTCCAATAACAACAACGTGTTTCCCTGTAATATCAAGGTTTGTTTCTTTTACTAATTCTAAAATACCATGTGGTGTACATGGAAGGAACGTATCTTGTCCTGTCATCATACGACCAATACTAATTGGGTGGAAACCGTCCACATCTTTCTCTGGAGAAATTTTTTCAATGATAGCTTTCTCTTCAATATGGTTTGGCAACGGTAATTGCACTAAAATACCATGAATACGATCATCATTATTTAAACGGTCAATTTCCGCTAATAAACGATTTTGTGTAATGGAATCTGGAAATGTAATTAACTCAGAATAAATCCCAACTTGTTCGCAGCCTTTTTCTTTCCCCTTCACATACGAATGAGAAGCCGGATCGTCCCCGACTAAAATAACAGCTAGCCCTGGTACAATTCCTTGTTTTTTTAGTTCTGCAACTTTCTCTTTTAACTGTGCTCTCTTTTTCTCTGCTACTTCATTCCCTTTGATGATTACTGCTACCATATCAAAATTCCCCCTTTAAAAATGACAAAGCTACTTTTTCTCCCACTCTAACGGGCAGTATAGCTTTCACATTAACATTCTAAAAATGAAAGAATAAAGATGAAAGATAACTGCCCGTAAAAGCTTGATCGGTAAGAGCTTTCTTAAGCTATGATGAAGCTTCCACGCTCAAGAAAGTCTTACTGTATGCTAGATAAAACGCCGTTAATAAAACGACGAGATTCCTCATCCCCATATGCTTTTGCAATTTCAATTGCTTCATTAATAGTTACGTTATGTGGAATATCTTCCATGTATTTCATTTCATACACAGCAATTCGTAAAATACTGCGATCAACAACGCTAATGCGTTCTAATTTCCATTTTTTTAAATTTTGACGAATGAGCTCATCAATTGCTTCTTTATGCTCCACACATCCGCAGACAAGCGCTTCTAAAAATTCATTTGTATTTTCGCCTTCTTCAAGTGTGTTTTCTACTGCTGCTTTCGGATTGTAGTCTCCGGTAATATCCATTTGATAGAGTGCTTGCATCGCTCTTTCTCTAGCCGTCCTACGTTTCATTGTAACTCTCCTTTGTGCTTCAAGTCTTTCTTATGTTTTGTTATATTATTATAATTTATAAGCCATCGAATTACTTATTCTTTATAATTTTTGCCCAGCTTTCAATCTTATAATACAATGATAATACCACAATTTATCGTTTCATACACGAGTTCCCTAACGGAAAAATAATAAAAACATTAACTTCAAGTTCCATATCATACCACAATGTACGTTTTTTTCAAAAACACAAGTTCACCTTTGTGAATTTTTCATTTTTTCAAATAATATAATATCTTTTTTGTTTAAATATAAAGAATACAAACGATAAAAAAGGCGCCTGAATCACAAGGCACCTTTTTCAGTATTACACTGGCTCAATTTCTGTCTTTGGTGTCTCAAATGTTACACCAACGATATGAACGTTTATTTCTTTCGGTTCAAGACCTGTCATTGTAAACAGCGCTTGACGAATATTATCTTGAATGTTTTGTGCAACAACTGGAATTGCTACACCAAAGTACATTAATACGTATACATCAACGATAATATCATCATTTGCTAATTCTACTTTTACGCCTTTTCCATGATTTTTCTTTCCTAACTTCTCAACAACATCTGTTGCAAAGTTACCACGCATTGCTGCTACACCTTCTACTTCAGAAGCAGCAATACCTGCAATTACTTCAATTACTTCCGGTGCGATTTCTACTTTACCAAGAGTTGTATCTTGTCCCATGTCTAACATATGTTCAGCCATGAAAAAACCTCCTTTAAATGTATCAGTGCGCCGTTAAATCATGCTGTTCTAAAAACTTCGTATTAAATTCACCTTGTACAAATTCAGGGTGGTCAAGAAGCTGTAAATGAAACGGAATCGTCGTATGTACACCCTCAATGACGAATTCACTTAACGCTCGTTTCATTTTCGCAATTGCTTCCTCACGTGTTTTCCCATAAACAATAAGCTTCGCAACCATCGAATCGTAATAAGGCGGAATCGTATACCCAGGATATACAGCTGAATCGACGCGAATACCAAATCCTCCTGGCGGTAAATACATTTCTACCTTTCCTGGAGATGGCATAAAGTTTTTGGCAGGGTTTTCCGCATTAATTCGGCACTCAATTGCCCAACCGTTAAATTGTACTTCTTCTTGCTGCAGTGATAACTGCTCTCCTGATGCAACACGAATTTGCTCTTTAATAAGGTCTATTCCCGTCACCATTTCAGTTACAGGATGCTCAACTTGAATTCGCGTATTCATTTCCATGAAATAGAAATTTTTCGTTTTATATTCGTAAATAAACTCAACCGTACCAGCACCTGTATAATCTACTGCTGCTGCTGCTTTTACTGCTGCTTCTCCCATTTGTTGACGGATAGTAGCATCTAAAGCTGGAGATGGTGACTCTTCTAACAGTTTTTGCAAACGACGCTGAATTGTACAATCACGCTCTCCTAAATGAATGACGTTACCATGATTATCTGCCATCACTTGAATTTCTACATGACGGAAATCTTCAATATACTTTTCTAAGTATACACCAGGGTTTCCAAAAGCGGTACTTGCCTCTTGCTGTGTAATTTGAATTCCTTTTACAAGCTCTTCTTCCGTGCGTGCAACGCGAATTCCCTTTCCGCCGCCGCCCGCTGTTGCTTTAATAATAACAGGATATCCAATCTTCTCTGCAAGTGCTACTGCTTCTTCGGTATTTTTAATAATGCCTTGTGAACCAGGTACAATCGGAACCCCTGCTTCCTTCATTGTATCACGTGCAACGTCTTTTGTGCCCATTTTTGAAATAGCTTCTGGACTTGGACCGATAAAAATCAAGTTACATTCACGGCAAAGTTCTGCAAAATCAGCATTTTCAGCTAAAAATCCATATCCAGGGTGAATTGCATCACAACCTGTTAATTTTGCAACGCTAATAATGTTTGTTAAGTTTAAATAACTTTCCTTTGATACAGTTGGACCAACGCAGTATGCTTCATCCGCAATTTGTACATGAAGCGCTTCTTTATCTGCTTCAGAATAAATTGCAACTGTTTCAATATTCATTTCTTTGCAAGCACGAATAATTCGTACCGCAATTTCCCCACGGTTCGCAATTAATACTTTTTTAATCATGATTCCAGACTCCCTTATTATGCTTTTACAAGAAATAGCGGTTGTCCATATTCAACAAGCTGACCGTTATTCACAAGAATTTCAACGATTTCTCCATTTATTTCCGCTTCAATTTCATTAAAGAGTTTCATTGCTTCTACGATACAAACAATTTTCCCTTCTGTTACTCGATCTCCTACATTTACATATGCTGAGGCATCTGGTGATGGAGATGCATAGAACGTTCCAACCATTGGAGATGTAATTTTAAGTAAGTTCTCATCTTGTAATACTTGTTTCTCTTCTTGCTTTGGAGCTTCAACTTGAGCTGGTGCAGCAACTACTTCTGGCGCTATAGCTTGTACAGGTTTCTGTACTGCTGGAACAGGCTGAACAGCAATTACTTCATTGCCACGCTTTTTCATCTTAATTGTCGTACCATCTTTTTTGTATTCAAATTCATCAATATTAGAATCATCAATCAGCTTAATTAACTCACGAACTTCTTGTATTTTAAACATGTAAAATCCACTCCTATATACTTGTTTTTCCTGTTGTAACAACTCAAAACATCAGTAATGAATACCATTTACTGAATCCAGCTAGAACAATCAATCTTAAATTCCTTCTCGTACTGTCAATGAAAAACTACTATGAAGTTTCATACTATATAAATACAAATTGAAAAGCCTATATAAAAACCACTTTTTTAATTAGGCAAGAGCACTTGGCCATGCATAGAAGCGGTCAAATCCCTTTTTTTGCCACGTGCAATATGAAAACAAAGAGAAAAGAGAAGTGCTGGTTACTTTTGTTTTACATTACAGTGACTTATTATGTTGGAAAATCAAAATGTATTTATATATATACTCATCTTACGATAAATATTTTTAACATTCCAATTTTATTTCTTCTGTATAATGTATGAAAATTCCTGTCAAAGTAACAGTATGCTATTTTATCCCGCTATTCGTGGGCAGTAATACCCCCCACTGATTAAAGTTTCACTTTATCACCTAGTAATAATACCAAGTTTCACTCGAAATTGGCAAGACCACTTCCAAAAAAACACCCTCATCCACTTCATTTATATAAATCCACTTTAATTTTTTAACCCACAAATCACAACTATGCAGAATATAACATACCGCTACTGGCCTAATCCTTTTGTTTCAAACCTGGCATGTGGCAGGAATAGGACCTGACCGCTCCTATGCGCGGCCAGACGCTCTCGCCCTCCCCTAAAAAAAGGGGGTTTTTATGTCGTATTTATGTAAGTTTATATATTTTTCACTAAATAATTGAAGTTTATTTACATCCACTTCATATTCCCTTCATATAAGAATAGTATCGTAAAAATAGAATCAAATACAGTGAGGTGTGAGACGTGAACATTTGGCTTATTCTCTTTCTACCAGCTGTTATTATTTGGGGCGTAGCACTCTGTATTCAAATGAAATGCGGACAAAGTAACCGCCGTCGTCAAGAACCAATGATTTTTCATTCACAACAAATTTCTCCTATAAAAACAACAGAAGCGGAACTGCAATTGCTTGATGAACTTCTAGTAGATAAAGTGAAACTTTAATCAGTAGGGGTTTTCTCCATCCCCCACCTAACTTCTTTAGAAAAGCAGAAGCGGCTCGCCCAGAATCGCAGGACGCCCACTCCTACGAATAGCGGGATAAAAAAAGCTATCGAAAAAATCGATAGCTTTTTACTTTGCTATTTCATATCGAACGTCTGCCATTAAGCCCGTCTCACTTTTTACAAGCTGTATAATTTTATTTGCTTCTTTTGCGGAAAGTTTTGCTGCTTTTACTGTCACTTTAATATCATTTCCATCTTTACGTACAAGCGTATCTTTATAACCGCCTTCTGATTTAATTAAAGTTTCCAATAACGTTTCTTTTGCCGCTAAATCAGTCAATGCATCAAATTCATTTTTTGCTTTATTTCTCTCTTCAGCAGAAGTGTTTGTTGAGTTCATTACATCTTGCAATTTTTCTTTCACTTCACTGCGCTGATCCTCCATTTTTAAACGAAGTGCTGTGAAACTATCATCACTAGCAGAATGACTCGTTACTTTTCCTTCATTCTTACCTGTTTCTTTTTTACTAGTTTCCTTTTCAGAGCCTTGCTTCTCCTTCGCTCCCTCTCCTAACGATGTTGCCACTTCCTTAGTTTTATTATCTGGCGTCATCACATAGTAAACCGAAAGTACAATTACCAAACTTAGCATTGTTAATAACCAAACTGTTTGTTTTTTTAACACTTTATTTCCTCCCTAATTCTTTTTTGGTAAGACAGATACACGGTGACTTGGAACCTCTAGCATACGCGTAACAGCTTCTATCACCATCTGTTTCACTTGTAAATTATCCACTCCTTTCGCAACAACAAGAACACCGCGAACTTTCGGCTTATCTTCTCGAAGTACAATCGGAGTTTCTTTATCACCTTGGCGTACAATCACTGTTTTTTTATCCATCGATTCATCTTCAACTTTCCGCTTTCCACCTTCTTTATCTGTTTCATCTGTCGTTTGCGATCGCTTTACTGAATTTTTATCAAGTATTTTTTCTTCTGATGAATCAAGATTAACTTCAATTGTTACATCTTTAACGCCTATAACACTTTCTAATGCTTCTTTTAATTGCTGTTCATATTCTTTTTCATATTTATCAATAATAGATTTATTGTCACTATTCTTTTGTCCAAATGTTGGTACATCTTTTACTTGTTCTGTTTGCGATTTGAGAACAGGTACTTCTGGATTTTTTGTTTGGAAAAGGTTACTAGAAAACATAAGGATGATCCCAAGTATGAGTAAAATGATTAAAAATTTTGCTGAAATTTTTTTCTCTTTCTCATCTTTTTCATTTCCTTTAAAAAGATTGCGAAGAAACTGAAATTTATTATTCATTTACCTTCCCTATCCCCCCTTCCATCTGAATCTTAATTTTGTTCTCTTCTAATTGCCATTTGTTTGAGAAAAATTGTTTCATTTCAGTTGTATTTTGTTCTGACGTCTTTTGAGGTTCTTTCGCGTTAATTTCTACCTTTTGGATCGTTTCAATAGCTCCTTTTTGACTTCGTTCATTTGCTTGAAGCGATACAACAACTGACTGAATATCCTGCTGGGATTTCACTTCCTTTTTGCCTTCTGGTACTTTTATCTGTAAACTCATAACGGCCATACCATATTGTTCTTCCAATTCTTTTCCAACTTGCTTTTTCATTTGGACAGCCATCTGTTCTAAAATATATGCACGTTGTGAGGCTTGTATTTCTTTTTTCTTTTCACTAATTTTATTTTCTATTGATCCATTTGCTATATACTTGTCCTGACTAACATTTGCAATCACATCTTGAATATCTGTTTGAAATAATTTAAATAAGGGGGTTAAGATGAGAACGACTAGAAGCAAACTTACAACAAATTTGACATACTTTTGTAAATTTGAATTAGGAAGTAACATATGAAGCATCGTTGCTAATAAGAGAAACACAATAATATTTCGAATCCACTCCACGACAAATTGCAACCTTCTCAACTCCTAACGCATCATTAACGTAATGTTTCCAGCTGCGATAACAATCGTGATACTTAGAAAAAACATAAATGATACAATAGCCAAACAAGCAAACACGTATATAATACTTCTTCCGATAATATCCAGGCATTGAATAATTGCTCCTCCACCGACTGGTTGCAGCACTGCTGCCGCAAATTTATAAATAAATGCAATGCAGAAAATTTGAATAGCAGGAAAAGCAACGATAAGTAATAAAATGACAACCCCAACAATCCCCACTGTATTTTTTAATAGAGCCGATGCACTAAGTACAGTGTCTGCTGCTTCAGTAAACATTCGGCCGACAACTGGGATAAAGTTTCCTGTTACAAACTTTGCTGTTTTCACCGCAATTCCATCCGCTACCGCTGTTGTCGTTCCTTGTACAGAGAGCACGCCAAGAAAGATTGTTAAAAAAATCCCAATGATGCTAACGCTAACATTTTGCAACAGCTTGGACAATTTTGTAACTTTATATTGATCGCTCATTGTACTGACAATACTTAAAATTGTAGCAAGGAGAAGAAGCGGTAAAACAATATAATTCATAAGCATCCCGCTTGTATTCATAAGAAAAACAATAATTGGATGAAAGAAGGAAACAGATACAACACCGCCTCCTGTCGCAATGAGCGCCAACAAAATAGGGAGGAGTGCTAAAATGAAATCGATCATTGTTTGAATGGTGTCTCTTGTATACGTCATAACAACATAGAAACTGTTTAAAGCAAAGACGATAAGTACCATATATACAACAGCATCCGCTATTTTCCCGACGCTACTTTTCGCAAAAGCAGATTGAAGCGACTGCAAAAGCGCGCTGAAAATAGTAAGCATAATGAGTGTCCCAAGGAGCTTTCCGTTAGCTACTAATTCATGAAATAAATACTTTAGTAATCCAATCATCCACTCTTTAATCGAAAACTCTTTTTCCCCTTTAACAAACTCCATAAAACTGCCCTTTTGGCTTTCCGGTAAATATCCACCGTACTTCGCAACAAGGTCATCCCAATATTTCTTTACATCCTCTATCCCAAGCTTTCCTAGTTGTTCATCTACAACATTATGTTTTTGGGGAGAAGCTTGTACGATAATTGGAAAAGAAAAAAAGAGGAAAAAAGCAAACAAAAGCTTCATTCCAAACGGGCGCACAATTCACCCCTCCTTTATCCGGTTGGTAAAAAACCGAGAATCGTTTCGATTACAACCGTTAATATCGGAATCGCCATCACTAAAATTAAAATTTTCCCTGCTAATTCAATTTTTGAAGCAATCGCGCCTTGCCCAGCATCTTTCGTAATTTGTGCACCGAATTCTGCAATATAAGCAATTCCAATAATTTTCAGCAGCGTTTCCACGTACACATTGCTCACTTTCGCTTCATTTGCAATACGCTCAATCATCGTTAAAATAGAATGAATTTGATCAATTACAAGTAAAAACATAACGCTACTAACAAATACAATAAACAATGAAGTTACACTCGATTTATGCTGATTCAATACTGCAGCCAAAAAAGTCGCTACGAGCCCTAGCCCTACAATTTGTAATATTTCGATTCGAATCGCCTCCTTTACTGAAAAAGAAAGACGCTTTTAATCTTGTCAAACAAATTGTTAATTAAAAAGGCAACTTGGAATAAAATTACGACAAAGCCAACGAGAATCACCCAGTTGGCAATATCTTCTCGCTTTAGTTCTTTCAGCACAGTATGAATGAAAGCTAATATAATACCAATTCCTGCAATTTGAAAGATTAATCCAACGTCAATCGACATCACCTTTCCCCCTTACAACAGTAAAATTACGATAAGTAATCCTGCTAACACTCCTAAACTTTTCATCATCTTTTCGTACTGAATTTGCATTTCCTTTGCTTCTCCTTCTTCTCTCTCTAAATGGGTAATACATAAACGAATATGCTTTTGCTGTGACTCACGATCATGTTGTCCTAGCGTTTCTCCAAATTGCTGTAAAATCTCATATTCTGTTTGCTTCAATGCTGTAAGTTTCCAATTTTCTTGTAAACTATCCATCCATGCTTCCCGAACCGTTTGCTCTCCCCTTTCTAATCGTTCATGAAAACTATGAAATAACCAGTTCAAAGGCTTTGGCATTTGTTTTACAAGACGTGCAGCTGCCTCTGACAATGGAGTATGTCCATACATAATTTCCGCCTCAAGTGATTGAAGAGCTGCCTTTAACAACCGTAGTTGGCGAGGACGCTCACTATATTTCTTCGCATATGAAAAACCAAAAAATGTTGATACAGCCACAATAAGTGCAGCACCAAAAAATTTAATCATACACTCAGCACCTTCTCTCCGCGGCGAATCGGTTTTCCACTGCCATCCTTCATATTCATAATCGTTCCTGGTCCTTTTATTTTAGAAAGCTCGATAAAGCGTTCAAATACGCCCAGTTCTATGATTTTCCTTAACGAAGGTCGTTTCAGTATATCTTCATGCTCTTTTCCATGTACACTAGTAAACAATTGAACACCAGCATGAACAGCTTCCATAATTGCTTCGCTATCTTCTGGCCGGCCGATTTCGTCAACAATTAATATATCGGGACTCATTGAACGAATCATCATCATCATACCTTCTGCTTTTGGACATGCATCTAGCACATCCACTCTTGTTCCAAACTCATATTGCGGCACCCCTTTCACGCACCCCGCAATTTCTGATCTTTCATCTACAATACCAACTTTACAAGAGGGGATATGTTGCCTTGGAACACCTGCACTCATGAGGCGCGCTACATCACGCAGTAATGTTGTTTTACCTGTTTGCGGCGGGCCGATAATCATTGTATTCAGCCAATGCTTCTCATATAAATATGGTATAAGCGGCTCAGCAATCCCTTTTTTTTGCCGAGCAATTCGAACATTAAATGACGCCACATCCCGAATCATTTTCACTGCGCTCTTTTCCATAATGACTTTGCCCGCTAAACCAACGCGATGCCCTCCGCGCAGTGTAACATACCCTCGCTTTAATTCTTCTTCCATCGTATAAAGTGAATATTGACTCAGCTTATTCAGCAAATACGCTGCGTCTTCTCTCGTCACAATATAGTTATAAAAATGCGCTTCCCCGCGCGCAATACATTCAAGCGGTCGACCAATCCGAATCCGAATTTCTTCCAATCCGTCACATTCTTTATAGTCTCGTATAAAATGTTCAATTTGCTTTGGCAACATCTCTAATACTTCTTTCATAGCTCTCTCCCCATCACATCGCTATTTCAGTACCGCAATAAAAATACAGCCAATTCCAAGCGCCAAAAAAAATAATTTCAAAAAAGAAATTTCATTCGTAACGCTCGCAATTCCAATTGACATCGTTACAATTAAAACAGTTGGGCCAACAAATGCTAGCATGCCATTTACAAACAACGCTTTTTTTGCATCATTGAAATACAACATAAGCAAAGCGGCGAAAATTTCCATGCTTCCCGAGAAGATCCTAAGAAGCGCCATTACAAGCACAGACGTTTCAAATGCCGCCAGCCACTGTTTCATCCTCTCACCTTCTCTCGTTATCCTTACACCGTCCTAACAGCACACATATATCCCGTTCAAACAAGATAAAAGAGTACGTTTGTACAACCATATGCACAGGTTGTCTATTTCAGAAGTGAAAAAGAAATTTTTAAATTATCAAATAAAGATAAGTTGTTATTTGCAAAATATGGTATATTGAAATAAAAGGATAAATGTATGAAAATTCTTAAAATAACACTTGCACTCATTATAGAAGTGGCTATTATTTTCTTATTTGCCAAATTTGTTAATTGGACATTTATGGAAATTTTCTTTTTAGGGAGTTTAGCCATTTTCGGACTCACATGGCTGTTTCTTTTAAATATGAACCGAAACGCGAATATAGATCGTACCATTACAAAAAGTTTGTCGGGGGTTAACAGCGGAGAAGTAACACCTTTTCAAATTCGAATGAATCCCTATATGACAGGGACTCTGCTGCTACTTACTATTAGCTGTATTATTACTGTCATTTATTACCTACCTTATTTTACATAAAAAAACACTCGTGGATCATCAATTCCACGAGTGTTCTTTTAATTACGCACGAGAAACGTATTTTGATTCTCCTGTGTTAATAATAAGCATTTCACCTTCATTAATGAAGATCGGTACTTGTACAACTAGACCAGTTTCTAATGTAGCTGGTTTTGTTACGTTAGAAGCTGTATCACCTTTAATACCTGGCTCCGTTTCAACAACTTTTAACTCAACAGTGTTTGGAAGTTCTACACCAAGTACTTCGCTTTGATATGTCATGATTGATACTTCCATGTTTTCTTTCAAGAATTTTAATTCATGTTCGATTTGCTTATCAGCAAGTTCGATTTGCTCGTATGTTCCGTTGTCCATGAATACATGAGCTTCACCGCTTGCATATAAATATTGCATACGACGGTTTTCGATATGCGCTTTTTCTACTTTTTCACCAGCACGGAATGTTTTTTCTTGAACAGAACCTGTGCGAAGGTTACGTAATTTAGAGCGAACGAACGCTGCACCTTTACCTGGTTTTACGTGTTGGAAATCTATAACCTGCCATAGGCCGTTGTCCACCGAAATTGTTAATCCTGTACGAAAATCGTTTACTGAAATCATGCAAAAAATCCTCCTGTGTATTACAAAATGATAAGTTCTTTTGGAGATTTAGTTAACACTTCATTACCTTCAGCTGTTACTATAATATCATCTTCAATGCGAACTCCGCCTATATTTGGAATATAAATTCCCGGTTCTACAGTGACCGCCATTCCTGGCTCAAGTACCGTTTCAGAGCGGAATGCTAAGCTTGGTGCTTCATGAATTTCAAGACCAATTCCATGACCTGTAGAATGCCCGAAATACTCACCATATCCTTTTTCAGTTATGTAGTCACGTGTTAATGCATCTGCTTCACGACCAGTTAAACCAGCTTTAATACCGCTTACACCACGTAATTGTGCTTCTAATACGATATTATAAATTTCCTTTAATTTATCAGACGGCTCACCTACTGCAATTGTACGAGTAATATCGGAACAATATCCTTTATAGTAAGCACCGAAGTCTAATGTAACAAAATCTCCCTTTTCTATCAACTTTTCAGATGCCACGCCGTGCGGCAATGCTGAACGAAGTCCCGAAGCAACGATAATATCAAACGAAGAAGAGGTTGCTCCTTGCTTTCTCATGAAAAATTCAAGTTCATTTGACACTTCAATCTCAGATACTCCCGGGCGAATAAATGATAGAATATGTTTAAAGGCAGCATCTGCAATCTGTGCAGCTTCCTTTAATATCTTAATCTCTGAATCAGTCTTAATCAAGCGTAACTTTTCTACAATACCAGAAGTTGCAACAAATTCTGCATCAACTTCTCCTTTATATGCCGTATAAGAGCTGTATGTAAGAGTATCTTGCTCAAAGCCAAGCATTTGAATTCCTAAGTCTTTTACTTGTTTGGCAACTTCTTCAAGAATCGTACCTGTATGCTGTACGATTTCATAACCAACCGCTTGTTTTTGCGCTTGTTCAACGTAACGGAAATCTGTAATAAATAAAGCGCGTTCGTTTGAAATTAATACAACGCCCGCTGTTCCTGTAAAGTTTGTCATATATCTACGACTATGTTGATTCGTTAATAAAATACCATCAATACCCGCTTCTCCAAATGCATTTCTTAATTTTGTAAGTTTCTCCATGAATTACGCCTCCCGAATTTTCTCCGCTAATGCAAGTAACGCTAAATGATAGCCATACAAACCGAATCCTACAATTTGCCCCGCTGTGACCGGCGCTGTAACAGATACGTGGCGAAACGATTCGCGCTGGTGAATATTTGAAATATGTACCTCAATAACAGGAATCGAAACACTTGCAATTGCATCACGAATTGCATAGCTATAATGCGTAAATGCTCCTGGATTTAGAATAATTCCTTTATATGTACCCTCAGCCTCATGAATGATATCAATAATGGCACCTTCATGATTAGATTGGAAACACTCTAGCTCCACTCCCAAATTTTCTGCTTGTTGCTTCATATCTGTTTCTAATGACGCTAACGTCCCCGTACCATATACATTAACCTCTCGCACACCGAGACGGTTTAAATTAGGACCGTTAACGAGGAGCAACTTCTCCATATATCTAACTCCTTAATAAAAAAATGTCTATATAATATTCTACCATACCTCTCACTTATTTGAATAGTTCGTCTTCTCTTCATCCCTTGTACTAATATTGTTATTCACCTCAAATGAGACGGAGTACGCAATAAAAACGCCATATAAAATAAAAATACATGCCGTTGTTACAATCGTTTCCTTAGGCATTTCCATCATGCTTTTTATAACTGGTGCAACAGGTGGAATTGCAAAGAATAATAATCCCCACCATAAAAGCCCATATAAAATACCTGGAATTAAACCTTCAAACTTACCCAAAACTGCTTTATATATAAACGCCAAAAGAATTGAAAGTATCCCCATACATATAATACCAGCTATATTTCCCCATGCCCCTTCTTTCCAATCTCCAAGCGCAAACGGGAGCAACAAATAATTAGGTCCCAGGGCAGTAAAAGAAAAAATATGAAGAAAGTACCAAACAGCTCCCCAAAATAAGCCTCCAAACACACCTATTTGGACAATTTTTTTCGTAACAGATTGTTCTTGTTTCACATCCACACCTCCGCCTACTAGTATGTCCGAAACTTATTTAAAGCATGTTTAAATACTGCGGGATTTGTCTATAAAAAGAATAGAAAATGTCCGCCTAACCTGTTGATTTTCCTTGTCAGAAGTGCACTTTTGTCGATAAAATAAAGGAAACTGTAGTGATGTCATACAATATAATGACATCACCTAGAGTCGCTACCTCTTTTCTGATAAGAGAGAATCAAATACAGGTTGGTGTTGACATGACAGAGAAGACAAAACAAATCTACGGCGGTCAGGCGGTAGTAGAAGGAGTTATGTTTGGCGGTAGAGAATATACTGTTACAGCGATTCGTCGTAAAGATAAATCTATCGAATTTTATCGATTACCTCGCGTTCGTAATAAAGTATCATCTATGTTTAAAAAAATTCCATTTCTACGCGGAATCGCAGCAATTATTGATGCAAGTGCAAACGGAGCAAAGCATTTAAATTTTGCTTCAGAACGCTTTGATGTAGATCCTTCAGAGGATGCACAATTCGCACAGAAAAAAGAAGAACAGTCAAAGTTAACGATGATACTTAGCGTTGCAGCAGTCGGTGTTTTATCCTTTATCTTCGGAAAAGTGATTTTCACGGCAGCTCCTGCACTTTTAGCAGAACTAACAAGACCTGTTTTTCCATCTCATGCAGGGCAAATCATTGTTGAAAGTATTATTAAACTTATGTTATTGCTTAGTTACATTTATTTTGTTTCATTGACTCCACTTATTAAACGTGTATTTCAATATCACGGAGCAGAACATAAAGTAATTAATGCCTATGAGAACAATCTTCCATTGACAGTAAAAAACGTACAAAAACAAACCCGTCTCCATTATCGGTGCGGCAGTAGCTTTATTTTATTTACTGTTATTATCGGAATGTTTGTATATTTTCTCGTTCCAACCGATCCTCTTTGGGTTCGCGTTTTAAATCGTATTTTGCTCATTCCTGTAGTGCTAGGTATTTCATTTGAAGTGTTGCAATTTACAAACAGCTTACGAGGTGTTCCAGTGCTCCGCGCATTAGGATATCCTGGCTTATGGCTTCAGCTGTTAACAACGAAAGAACCAACAGATGATCAAGTTGAAGTAGCAATTGCGTCATTTGAAGAACTACTGCGTCTAGAAGGAAAACAGCAATAACTTTTTCATAATGTTATTCAATTCCGTAGCCTTTCGTTAATAAACTAATTAAAATATCTTTCATTTTAGGAGGTGTTCCTTATGAACGGTCGCTCATTTATGTTCGCTCTATTTGTTGTAATTGTTGGATTGGCAATATTTAACCTTGTATCATTCACAATTGAAGACCCAATGGGAGTTGTAAAAAACATTATGATCATGCTCGTTGTTGTTGGAGTCTTTTATTTACTTTATAAAATGCTTACAAGTTCGAGCAGTTCAGCTAATAACTCACAATCTTCCTACAAACGTGCTGCGAAACAATCGAACCGAAAATATGGAAAACAAAATGTAACACCCCTAAGTAACAATCCGTTAAAGAAAAATGCTTCCGATACGAAAGGAAAGAAAGGAAATACTTCCTTCCTAAAACGAAAAAGAAAGCAATCTCATTTAACAGTTATTGAAGGTAAAAAAGGAAAAAAGAAAGACCGCGCTTCTTTTTAAGAAGTGTGGTCTTTCTTTTTTATTCAATATGTTCAATTACTGCGCTTGTTCTTCATTTGCCTTTTGAACACTACGAAGCTTTTCAATACGTTGCTCATCTTGCTCAAAATACTGCACTAAATCGCCAATACGATCGATAGCTTCCCAGCTTAAATGATGCTCAATTCCTTCTACATCATTATAAATCTTACTTTCATCTACACCGATAATACGCATAAACTGTTCTAACAATTCATGACGATAAACAAGGCGCTTACCAATCTTTTTCCCTTTTGTTGTTAATACAAGCCCTCTATATTTTTCATAAATTAGATATTCATCTTTATCAAGCTTTTGTACCATTTTTGTTACAGAGGATGGATGTACACTAAGCGCTTCCGCAATATCAGATACACGGGCATATCCCTTTTCTTCAATTAGCAAATAAATTTGTTCGATATAATCTTCCATACTAGGAGTAGGCATCGTTTTCCTCCATCCAATTCAGTTTATAAATTCCGTACTAAGCAATCAATAAAATGATACAACAGAAAGGATATTGTGACAAGGGTGGAAACAAGCCCATTTTTCAAAAATAAAAAAGAACCCACGCACATAACGTAGGTTTTATTAAGTAAAATACTGAATTTCAGCATTTGGAAAATATTCATGAATATAACCTCTAATTGTTGCTTCTATATTCGTTCCGTCATCTTTTTGATATACATATTTCCCAATTCCATATCTTCCCCATTTGTATTTTCTTCTTCCCTCGTCCATATCGAGCTTTGTGTTTGGATAGCGCTGCTGGATTACTTATTTTGCTGGTTACCCGCTTCAGTAACTTGCAAGACAAGTTACTGAATGCTATAATCCAAATAACAACTACCTTGCAAGGCAAGTTACCTGGAGGTGCTAACATAATGCACAGTCAAATGTTAAAAGGTGTGCTGGAAGGGTGTATTTTATATATCATTTCACAAGAAGAAGTGTATGGATACGAACTCAGTACAAAATTACATCAACACGGCTTTACATTCGTCAGTGAAGGGAGTATCTATCCTCTATTGTTACGTATGCAAAAAGAAAAACTCATTGAAGGCACATTAAAAGCCTCCAGCCTTGGACCGAAGCGTAAATATTATCACGTTACAAAAAAAGGATTTGAACAGCTGGAGGAATTTAAAAAAAGCTGGGATATGGTATCAACTACGGTAAATCAGTTATTAAAGGGAGAGTGAAATGAATGGAAGCAAAAGACATGATTGAGCTCAATAATAAGAAGCGTGAGCTATTAACAGAAGAAAATGAAGCAGCATATGGGGATATGCTCGTTTACCTTCGATTAGCTAATGTTCCAGAACAACAAGTAGAAGAACTATTACTAGAAATTTTAGATCATCTTCTTGAAGCGCAAGAGGAAGGTAAAAATGCTTACGATGTATTTGGAAAGGATTTACGTGCTTACTGTGATGAGGTAATCGCAGCACTTCCAAAACAGAATAGATGGCAGCGCCTTGCTATACCAACGTTTATGAGCAGCTATTTACTCGCTATATTTTTTGCAATTAATTCTCTCACTGCTTTTATTTTACCTTTTTTCTTTGAAAACAAACGATTTCAAACCGTACATCTAAACCTTTTATATGTATTGGTGCTAACTATCGCTATACAAATTGCTGTTAGTTTTGTATTCGATTTCATAAAAGGAGATTTATTTAATAATTCTACAAATAAATGGAAACGTATATGGGTATTTCTATTACAAAAAAGCCCATGGTTTGCACTAATCATTGGTTCCTTTTTCTTTTTAGAACATCCATATGTCAGTTATCAACTCTCTCCTTGGATAGGAGCAATACTGGCTATCTTCTTTTATCTTTTTTATAAAATTTGTTTTAAACGTGTAAAGTTTTAACTCCAAATGTTTATATATAACTTCAAGATTTTAACAGCCTATTTTACAGGCTGTTTTTCTTCTGTCTAATTTTACAAATTAAAAAATTTCATAAACAAAAAAAGAAAAATGCAAAATAATTAAAGTAAATTGTTGACGTGATGCTTTTATTATCGGTATCATATTTC
>NZ_JBALLY010000111.1:0-18943 GCF_036963045.1 Bacillus sp. JJ864
AATGGGCTATAGCCAAGCGGTAAGGCAACGGACTTTGACTCCGTCATGCGCTGGTTCGAATCCAGCTAGCCCAGCCATTTAAGAGCCATTAGCTCAGTTGGTAGAGCATCTGACTTTTAATCAGAGGGTCGAAGGTTCGAGTCCTTCATGGCTCACCATTTTTGCGGAAGTAGTTCAGTGGTAGAATACAACCTTGCCAAGGTTGGGGTCGCGGGTTCGAATCCCGTCTTCCGCTCCAACTTGGGGCCTTAGCTCAGCTGGGAGAGCGCCTGCCTTGCACGCAGGAGGTCAGCGGTTCGATCCCGCTAGGCTCCATATAGTTAAAAAAGCTTGAAGTCGAATAATAGACTTCAAGCTTTTTTTGTTTATATATGACCTACACTTGCTTTCTCCATTTGTTTTAACCCTTGCATGCGGTAGAAAGAGGTCCTGACCGCTTCTATGCATGTCCAGATGCTCTTGCCTTCCAAAGAAAGAAAGGTTTTTTAATTTTAATTTATATATTTTTGATGACTTCAACTTTAATATTGAAGATGAAGGGAGTTATTTCATGTGAAGATTATTATTGCGTCTGATTCATATAAAGAAAGTTTAACGGCTTTGGAAGTATGTGAAGCAGTAGAAAAAGGATTTCGCTCTATATACCCAGAGGCAGAGTATATAAGAATTCCTATTGCAGATGGCGGAGAAGGGACAGTACAAGCACTTGTTGATGCAACGCAAGGGGAAATCGTGAATCTTCCTGTGACAGGTCCATTAGGAAACGTAGTAGAAGGATTTTACGGCCTTTCTTCGGATAAACAGACTGCTTTTATTGAAATGGCAGCTGCTTCTGGTTTACATCATGTTCCACTTGAGAAAAGGAATCCACTTTCAACGACAACAAGAGGGACGGGAGAACTCATTTTACACGCATTACAGCAAGGGGTCCGTCGCATCATTTTAGGACTTGGAGGAAGTGCTACAAACGATGGAGGAGCAGGAATGCTATCCGCGTTAGGTGTCGGTTTTTTTGATAGCAATAATTGTGCTATAGAGCCAAATGGAGGAAATTTAGATCGTATTACATATTTTGATATATCACAGTTAGATTCTCGTTTAGCACGGGTTAAAATTGAGGCAGCTTGTGACGTTGCGAATCCCTTAACAGGAGTGACAGGGGCATCGTTTATATTTGGAAGACAAAAAGGGGCTACAGACGAGATGATAGAGCGGTTAGATTGTAATTTGAGGCATTACGCTCGATTAATTAAACAAACTCTTCATGTTGATATCGAATTTGTTTCAGGAGCAGGTGCTGCCGGAGGACTTGGAGCGGCAATTGTTGCTTTTTTACATGGTACGCTTAGAAAAGGTATTGATATTGTACTTGATTACACGAATTTTAATGCTCATTTGCAAGATGCAGATTTAGTGATTACAGGAGAAGGAAGAATTGATGAACAGACAGTCTATGGAAAAGCGCCTATAGGAGTAGCAAAACGAGCTAAAGAGCGTAATCTTCCTGTTATTGCGATTGCCGGAGCTGTTCATCCAAATCATACCCCTATTTATGAAGAAGGCATTGATGCTGTATTTAGTATCGTTTCAGGAGCAATGACATTAGAAGAAGCTTATAAATTGGGAAAAGAAAATATTTTTACAACAGCACGAAATATTGCGGCTGTATGGAAACTAGGATTACAAAAACGTCCCTACTTGTAAGGGGCGTTTTTTTTATGCATGTTTTAGTGAGAAAGTCTTAATTTATTGCTTCTTTGTGTTGTATTAAGTGTATATAAATACAAAAAAATGTTGAGTTGAGTCAGATAATATAAAAGATTTAAAATATTTAGTGAAAGCATAAAAGGGGGAATCATCTATGAAGAAAGAAATTTCAATTGTGGGAGTACCAATGGATTTAGGACAAATGCGCCGTGGTGTTGATATGGGTGCGAGCGCGATTCGTTATGCTGGAGTTGCTGAAAGAATTGAAAATATAGGATATAACGTAGAAGACTTAGGGGATATATGTATTGAAAGAGAAGTTCAAATAAATGAAAATGAAAAATTACGAAATCTTGAACAAGTTGTAAAAGTATGTCATGAGCTAGCAAGTAAAGTTGATAGCATTATTGAGAAGAAAAGCTTTCCACTTGTATTAGGCGGCGATCATAGCATTGCAATTGGAACGCTTGCTGGTATTGCGAAACATTATAAAAATCTTGGTGTGATTTGGTACGATGCACATGGAGATTTAAATACAGAGGAAACATCTCCATCTGGGAACATTCATGGTATGTCATTAGCTGCAAGTTTAGGACATGGTCATCCATCACTTGTTAATTTATATGGTGAGTATCCGAAAGTGAAAAAAGAAAATGTAGTTATTATCGGTGCTCGTTCTTTAGATGATGGAGAGAAAGAGTTTATTCGTAAAGAAGGTATTAAAGTTTTCACTATGCATGAAATTGATCGCATGGGAATGACAGCGGTTATGGAAGAAACAATGGCATACTTATCACATACAGATGGCGTACATTTATCTTTAGATTTAGATGGCCTTGATCCACATGATGCACCTGGCGTGGGTACACCGGTTGCTGGTGGTTTATCGTATCGTGAAAGTCATTTAGCAATGGAAATGTTAGCGGAGTCTGGTATGATTACATCTGCTGAATTTGTGGAAGTGAATCCAATTTTAGATGAAAAAAATAAAACTGCAATTGCAGCTGTATCGTTAATGGGTTCTTTATTTGGTGAAAAGTTGAAATAATTTTTAAAAATCGAAAAAGCAGCTGAAAAGCTGCTTTTTTTACTTTAAAATAAAGATACAACGGCACGTTATATTTATAATTATTTCTTAAAGTCTGACATCTAACGATTGCATGTCAGGTCTAGAAATGTGGTTTGAAATTGTGGTTCGTATAATGTATGTTATAATTAATTTGTTGTTGTAAATTACATATAGATGGAGGAAGGGTCAGAATGCCTTTTGGAGATATAAATGTTATTTTTAAATATCTCAGCACTATAGTAGATATAGCCCTTGTGTGGTTTGTTATATATAAATTGATTCTTGTAATCCGTGGTACAAAAGCTGTTCAGCTTTTAAAAGGAATTACAGTAATCATTATTGTTCGTATTTTAAGTAATTTCTTTGAGTTGCATACACTACAATGGCTTATGGATCAAGCGTTAACTTGGGGATTTTTAGCGATTATTATCATTTTCCAACCAGAGTTAAGACGTGCTCTTGAGCAGCTTGGACGGGGAAGTTTATTTTCACGTGGAGGCAATCAAGAGGAAAATGAACATGAGTCGGTTGTAAATGCTGTTGTAAAGGCAACAGAATATATGGGAAAACGTCGTATTGGTGCACTTATTACAATGGCGAGAGAAACTGGTATGGGGGATTATGTTGAAACAGGAATCCCGCTAAATGCAAATATTTCATCAGAGTTATTAATTAATATTTTTATACCAAATACTCCGCTGCATGATGGTGCCGTAATTATGCAAGGAAATATTATTAGAGCAGCTGCTTGTTATTTACCATTATCAGAAAGCCCGTTCATTTCTAAAGAATTGGGAACACGTCATCGTGCGGCAATGGGTGTAAGTGAAGTAACAGATAGCTTAACAATTGTTGTATCAGAAGAAACAGGACACATTTCTTTAACAAAAAACGGTGAGTTACATCGTGATTTAAAAAGTGAACAATTAAAAGAACTGCTTATGAAAGAGTTAGGCGGAAATGTAAAACAGTCTTCTTCGTCTTTATGGAATTGGAGGAGAAAACGTCATGGATAAGTTAATGGATAATCATTGGTTTTTAAGAGGAATTGCATTATTATTAGCAATTATGCTCTACATGTCAACAAACATAGATAAAAATGCATCAGATAATTTTAATCCATCGCCTTTTCCAGTAGGAGATACAACAGAAACAATATCTGGAGTTCCGGTATCTGCATATTATGATGAAGATAAGTATATTGTAAGTGGAATTCCTGAAAAAGTCAGCGTCACACTTGAAGGGCAAAATAACGTTGTAGCGGCAGCTAAAGTGAAACGACAGTTTGAGGTATTTGTTAATTTACGTGGTTATACCCCGGGAACATATGAAATTCCTTTAAAATATAGCGGAGTTCCGAATAATTTACATTTAAAAGTTCAGCCAGTGAAAATACAAGTTACTATTAAAAAGAAAGAAGTAAAATCCTTTCCTGTAGAAGTGAAATATTTAAATGAGAATCAAGTGCAGAAAGGAACGGTTATAGATAAACCGATTGTTAAACCGGGCACTGTAGAAGTAGCCGGTACAACAGAGGAACTTTCACAAATTTCTCTTGTGCGGGCATATGTTGACTTGAAAGGTGTTAACAAAACAGTGACAAAAGAAGCAAAAATTGTATTGTATGATAAAGACGGGAATCAGTTAGATTTGAAAACAGGTTCTTCTACTGTCAATGTTACTGTACCAGTTTCATCACCTGAAAAAACAGTTTCCCTAGGCGTCACGAAAAAGGGAAGTTTACAAGAAGGTATAACTGTAACGAGTATAAAAGTTGAACCGAGTGAAGTGGAGATTTATGGTTCGAAAGACGTACTTGATAATATTACATCTCTTGAGGGCATCGAAGTCGACTTAAGTAAAATTACAGAGTCAACTACCTTCGATGCCTCTGTTTCTTTGCCTAAAGGTGTTACAAAGTCGGATCCTAGCCAAGTAAAAGTGACAGTTGAGGTACAAAAGCAACAGCGAAAAACAATAACTGACATTCCTTTACAGGTGAATGGGTTATCAGATTTATTAACAATGAAATTTTCTGATCCACAAAATGGAAAAATTAGTGTTGATGTTTCTGGGGATGCAAGTATTATAGAAAAGATAAGCGCGGATCAGATTAAAGCATCAATTAATGTAGGAAATATGAGTGCAGGAACACATGACGTTCCGATTCAAATTAGTGGTCCCAATAATGTCACATTAGAATTAAAACAAAAAAATGCGAAAGTAGAGCTTGCAAAGAAGCAAGATACAGGGCATGAAGTACAAGGGCAGCCAGAGCAGCCAACGAATAAAGGAAATGAGCAAGAAAAAAGGAGCGAATAGCAATGGGAAAATATTTTGGTACTGACGGCGTACGAGGTGTTGCGAATGAAGAATTAACGCCTGAATTAGCATTTAAGATTGGTCGATTTGGTGGTTATGTATTAACGAAAAATACAGAGCGTCCAAAAGTCATTATTGGCCGTGATACACGTGTGTCTGGACATATGTTAGAAGGTGCTTTAGTAGCTGGACTATTATCAATTGGGGCAGAAGTAATGCGCCTTGGTGTTATTTCTACTCCTGGGGTTGCTTATTTAACGAAAGCGTTAGATGCACAAGCTGGTGTGATGATTTCTGCATCTCATAACCCTGTACAAGATAATGGAATTAAGTTTTTTGGTCCAGACGGTTTTAAATTAACAGACGAGCAAGAGGCAGAAATTGAAGCGTTATTAGATAAAGAAGTAGATGAACTTCCACGTCCTGTTGGTACAGCTTTAGGCCAAGTAAATGACTATTTTGAAGGCGGACAAAAATACTTACAATACATTAAACAAACTGTAGATGAAGATTTCTCTGGCGTACATATTGCGTTAGATTGCGCACACGGTGCAACATCTTCTCTAGCACCGTATTTGTTTGCTGATTTAGAAGCTGACATTTCAACAATGGGAACATCGCCAAACGGCATGAATATTAACGATGGTGTAGGTTCTACGCATCCTGAGGTATTAGCTGCGTTTGTGAAAGAAAAAGGTGCTGATGTTGGTTTAGCATTTGACGGAGATGGTGACCGTTTAATTGCTGTTGATGAAAAAGGAAATGTTGTAGATGGCGATCAAATTATGTACATTTGCGCGAAATATATGAGCGGATCTGGAAAGTTAAAACATAATACAGTTGTTTCAACAGTTATGAGTAATTTAGGCTTTTATAAAACGGTAGAAGCGAATGGCATTACAAGTAATCAAACAGCTGTTGGTGACCGTTACGTAATGGAAGAAATGAAACGTGGTGGCTATAACCTTGGCGGAGAACAATCTGGTCATATTATTTTCTTAGATTACATTACAACTGGGGATGGTATGTTAAGTGCACTTCAACTTGTAAACATTATGAAAATGACGAAAAAGTCATTATCTGAGCTTGCAAATGAAATGAAAAAGTTCCCTCAATTACTTGTGAATGTTCGTGTAACAGATAAAAAACAAGCGTTAGAAAATGAAAAAATTAAAGAAATCATTCGTGTTGTAGAAGAAGAGATGAATGGAGACGGTCGTATTCTCGTTCGTCCTTCTGGTACAGAGCCATTGATTCGTGTTATGGCAGAGGCGCCAACACAAGATCTTTGTGATCAATACGTAAGTCGTATTGTAGAGGTTGTGAAAGCGGAAGTTGGAGCTGAATAATAGCCGAATGTTTTTTACAAAAAAGGAGCACATTTTGTGCTCCTTTTGCATATATTTGTTATCTACAATGAAAAAATTTCATTGACGGTTTATTCCATTTGTTATAAGATGATTTTGTTCTTTTTCTCAGCAAAATAGATTGAAGTAAGAAGCGCCAGAACTACCTGTGATGTAGTTGACGAGGAGGAGTTTATCGAGATTTCGGCGGATGGCTCCCGGTTGTTCATCACAACCGAAAGCTTTTACTTAAAGCATTGAGGCGACTCAATAGACAAAGGTGAAAGTGTGATGAGAGAAAAAGAACGGATTACACTAGCGGTATGAAGTATACAGGCTGAAACCAAAATGAGAGGAAGGTGAAAGCCGTTACAAGCTTACAAAGCTAGCGATATGTAAATCCGTTTTTTTTGTATACAAAAATAAGATCGGGCTATGTCGTTATATGTTTATGAAAGAGCATAAGCATATTGTAACGGCGACTAATTATGTGTGGAATCGTAGGATTTATTGGGGAACAAGATGCAAAGGAAATTTTATTAAAAGGGTTAGAGAAGCTAGAATACCGCGGATATGATTCAGCTGGTATTGCAGTGCAAGCAGCGAACGGTGTTGTTGTATTTAAAGAAAAAGGCCGCATTGCAAAACTTCGCGAAATCGTGGATGAAAATGTAGCAGCTAACGTGGGAATCGGTCATACACGCTGGGCAACTCATGGTGTTCCAAGTCAGGTGAACGCACATCCGCACCGAAGCACTACAGAGCGCTTTACCCTTGTGCATAACGGTGTAATTGAAAACTACGAGTTATTAAAGAATGAATATCTTCAAGATGTAAACTTTGTAAGTGAAACAGATACAGAAGTAATCGTTCAGCTTGTAGAAAAACAAGTGAAAACAGGTTTGACGGTAGAAGAAGCATTCCGTAAAACATTAACACTATTACACGGTTCATATGCATTGGCATTACTTGATTCAGAAAACCCAGACATGATTTATGTTGCTAAAAACAAAAGCCCGCTATTAGTGGGTACTGGAGATAACTTTAATGTTGTTGCAAGTGATGCAATGGCAATGCTACAAGTTACAGACCAATTTATTGAACTAATGGATAAAGAAATGGTTTTTGTAACAAAAGAAAAGATTACAATTCAAAATTTACAAGGTGAAACGATTGATCGTGCACCATTTACAGCAGAATTAGATGCAAGTGACATTGAAAAAGGAACATATCCTCATTTCATGCTAAAAGAAATTGATGAGCAACCACTTGTTATTCGTAATATTATTCAAAAGTATCAAAATGAAGATGGCGAAATTGAACTTAATGCAGAAGTTCGCAATGCAATTTTAGAAAGCGATCGTGTGTATATCATCGCATGTGGAACGAGTTATCATGCAGGTCTTGTTGGAAAACAATTCATGGAACGTTTTGCAAAAGTACCAGTAGAAGTACATGTAGCAAGTGAATTCTCTTACAACATGCCATTATTAACAGAAAAACCATTCTTCATTTACATTTCACAAAGTGGTGAAACTGCCGATAGCCGCGCAGTACTTGTGCAAACAAATGAAATGGGACATAAAGCATTAACAATTACGAACGTACCAGGCTCTACACTATCTCGTGAGGCGAATTATACATTGCCATTACATGCAGGTCCGGAAATCGCTGTAGCTTCTACAAAAGCATATACAGCACAGCTTGCAGTACTTGCCATCTTAGCAGCTGACATTGCAAAAGCAAAAGGTTTAGCAATTGGCTTTGATTTAATCAAAGAACTAGGTCTTGTTGCAAATGCAATGGAAGTACTTTGCGATCAAAAAGAAGAAATGGATGCAATTGCGAAAGAATACTTAGCAACAACACGTAACTGTTTCTTCATTGGCCGCAGCGTTGACTTCTACGTTGGTTTAGAAGGCGCATTAAAGCTAAAAGAAATCTCTTACATCCAAGCGGAAGGCTTTGCTGGAGGAGAGTTAAAACACGGTACAATCGCGTTAATTGAACAAGGTACACCAGTTATTGCAATTGCTACGCAAGAGCACGTAAACCTTGGTATTCGCGGTAACGTAAAAGAAGTAGCAGCACGCGGAGCAAACCCTTGCATCATCGCAATGAAAGGCTTAGAAATGGAAGGCGACCGCTTCATCGTACCAGCTGTACACGAAGCACTAGCACCGCTTGCAGTAATCATTCCATTACAGTTAATCTCATACTATGCAGCACTTCACCGTGAGTGTGACGTTGATAAACCACGTAACTTGGCTAAGTCGGTTACTGTTGAGTAAGAGGTTTGTAGATTTGGAATAAAGTTGTAGTTTTTGAATAAAGATTGATAATTTGTAATAAAGTTCGATAATTTTAAAAAAAGATTGATAATTTATAATAAAGTTTGATAAAAATCACCTCGTGAGATATCTGTGGATTTGAAATAAAGTCGCGATGTTTATAAAAAAGATGCGATGTTTTGAATAAAGTCGCGACGTTTTAAAAAAAGTTGCGATGCTCTACCCCTTTAGATATGATTATCTAAAGGGGTGTTTTTATGTCTAAAAGAAAAAGAACATCTGAAATTGAAAAGTGGATAAGTGTTGCTTTGTAATAAAGTCGCGAAGTTTTGAAGAAAGTTGCGACGTTTCTATCAAAGAATTCTAAATGAGTTTTGAATAATCTTTTCCTAAAAATAGTTTTTTTTATTGGGATTTCAAATGAAAGTTACTTACAAGTATACTTGTAAATGTGTTTATAAATTTTAAACACCACAACAAGGGGTCATCATATCAAAAAAAGAAAATTGTACGTTAATGTTTTGTATAATAAAAGTATGGATATTTTGATATTTGCATAGTGTAAAAAAAGCAGTTGAAAGAGGGGATTAAAGTGGCATTGATAGTTCCGAAATGTATCTACTGTAAGGAAGATATTAAAAAGGACGAACAAGCATTAGTAATCGTACCATATCCTAAGAAAATAGGATTTGCAGAAATTAAAGCCTATTTAAATTTAGAGGGGAAATTTATTTGCGAGAACTGTAAAGACAAACTTAGTATATAATCAGGGCTGTTTTTAATGATTTTCTTATTGAAATTATTAATCTTTCTTATATAAATTTCATGTAGGGGTACCGCCACATCGCTATCAAGCTAAGCTCATACAACGTCAATTATAGTAGAGATTGTTTCTTTTTCTAAAGGCTACGTGTAGGGAATTTAAAGATTTGCATACGAAATAAACCCTAATGGATTTCATTTTTTTGAATTAAGCCGCTTGATTATCAGACATGGTACAATTGTAAACGACACCTAATATATCAAAGACTGTTTTCTTCTCATACCTATGAGATTTCCGCCCGTTTTGCTGTAAGAGGTTGAACAGGCGGAGTAGTACTTTTGATAGCTCTTGGGTGTCTTTTTGGATAGTTTGAAACAGAAGGAAAAAATAGTCTTTAATCATATATATTGCTTTATATTCACTAAGCTCCCGCTGTAGGTTTGAAATAAAGTTGTACTGTTTATAAAAAAGTCGTACCGTTTATAAGAAAGTTTGAACAAAACCCTTGTATTAAAATGTAATACGCGGATTTTATGTAAAAAGATTTTGACATAAGAAAGTCATTACTGTAAAGTTTAATGGAAAGAACTTTTTACATTTTGAAGAGGTGATAGGATTGTTAGTTAAATGGGTTATTCCGTTTTTAGTTGGATTGATCATATTTTTTATCATAGGTTGGGTGACTGGCACAGATGAATATGGTGGGGTTAAAACAAAGGATGATGAGCGTTCACAATTAATTAAACAAAAAGCGATTGTAAGCAGTTGGTTATTGCTGCTTGGATTTTTTGTTATTAATTTTATTTTTGATTTCTTCCATTTAAATGATGAACGTTTAGCACTGGTCCAATTTAAATATCCACAATTACTTTATTTATTAATAGCGATGCTAAGTTACTTTGTATATTACTGGATGTATAGTCGACGGATGAGTGTGCATGAAAAATAAAATCTTAGAAATTCGTAAACAACAAGGGCTTACTCAAGAAGTCTTAGCCAAGAAATGCGGAGTTACAAGGCAAACGGTAAATGCAATAGAAAATGATCGTTATGATCCAACATTAAAATTGGCATTTAAGTTGGCTGATGTTTTACATGTTACTGTAGACGAGATATTCAATCCATAGATATCGGGCGCTTTTGTGGAACAACTCAGTGAAAAATGATCAAACTTTTTTATAAAAATCTCATACTTAGTAAAAAAAAGAAACTCCATTTTGATCAATCTTTTTTCAAAATGGAGTTTTTGCATTTGCTGATAAATTAAGGTTGAAGGAAATTTTTTAATCAATCTTTATTCTAAAGCTACAAAAGTTTAAATGTTTTTCTAGTTGTACCGTTTCACCTCGTTGGATATGATTATCTAACGGGGTGTTTTTTTATGTCTAAAAGAATGAGAACATCTAAAGTTGATAAGTGGGTTAAAGAAGGCTAAGGAATAGAAATTGGTATGCAGTGACAATAAAGTTGATAAGTGGGTTAAAGAAGGCTAAGGAATAGAAATTGGTATGCAGTGACAATAAAGTTGTTAAAAAAATAAATTACATCGTTCAAAAATAATTTTTAATTTTAGGAGAGAATGACATGGAAGTTTTTGCAGAATATTTAGCGCGTATTGATAACCCTGGGCATCGGGACCGAACAGAGGAAGTTTTGAATTGGATAGCTAAGAAATTTCCAAGTTTAATGCCCAAAATTGCGTGGAATCAGCCTATGTTTACCGATCATGGCACATTTATTATTGGTTTTAGCATAGCCAAACATCATCTGGCTGTTGCCCCTGAAAAGGCAGGAATTGATCATTTTTCTGATGAAATTGTGCAGGCTGGCTATGATCACACCAAGCAGTTGGTGCGTATCAAGTGGGATAGTCCGGTTGATTTCACATTACTTGAGAAAATGATCGAGTTTAATATTTTGGATAAGGCAGACTGTTCAACTTTTTGGCGGAAATAAAAAAAGAATATTTTGATGTTATGTCAATTAATAAAGAGTAGGAAAAAAGCATTAATCCAAGAAAACTTGAATTAATGCTTTTTTAATTAATTAATTTGTAGGTCGTTCCAATCTTCTCTTAATAAGCCAAACACATATACGTCATAGAATTTTCCAAATCTAAAAATTTCATTACGTAAAGTATTTTCTTTTATAAAGTGACATTTTTCGTATGAACGAATTGCATTTGTATTGAAACTAAACACTTGCAGTTTAATTTTATTAAAGTGTTCATAGCGTCTGTACCAAAGCCTTTATCCCGTATTAACGGGCAGTAATACTCCCACCTCAAAATTCGGTGAAAGCAATGTCTAGCTCTAGCGGCTAGAATCTCCGGTCGTTTCGCCCCCTCGGACGAGGCAAAAAGCATCTCTTTGTCGGGTGCTCCAACGTCCTGCGATTCTGAGCGAGCCGCTTCCGCTTTTCTGAAGAAGTTAGGTGGGAGATAAACTGCCCGTAAAAGCCCGATTGGTTCAACTAATAATCAGTGGGGGATGAAAAAACCCCCACTGATTAAAGTTTCACTTTATTTTGCCATTGAGTTTCCGCGGTTTGCTAACCTATAAAGTGAAGGCTTTTAGGGGTACAGCCGAGATACGTGTAAAAATAGGTCATAGACTTACTTTTATTTCTAACTATGACCTATTAAGCTTATATAGGGATCGTTTCTTCTATTGGTTGAGGAATTTTCTGTAAATCAATTACATAATCCCCAAAGCGTTTTATATGTCTAGTCATATAAGGACTTAGCGTTTCTAAATCTTGGCGCGAAAAGCGATAGCCTTCTTTTTTTAGTTGCCATAAAATCATAGTGATATCCACTACATTTTGAAAAATTACGGAATTGGTAATTAAATCGTTGTATTTAATACGCTTTTCCTGTTCAATTGGATCGTTTTCTGTAATAA
Organism: Bacillus sp. JJ864; assembly: GCF_036963045.1. Taxonomy (NCBI): domain Bacteria; kingdom Bacillati; phylum Bacillota; class Bacilli; order Caryophanales; family Bacillaceae; genus Bacillus; species Bacillus sp. JJ864. The sequence goes on from NZ_JBALLY010000111.1 coordinate 12,402, forward strand.
TACCATCGCCACCAAAAAACAACCATTTTGAAAAACCATTATAGGCTTCTACTTTATTCGTACTAGCTGTAATTTGTTCACATAATTTCATATCTGAAATATACTGAAGAAGAAAGATTGTTTGAATCACTCTTCCAAGCTCTCGAAATGCTTGATATAATCGGTTTTTCTTACTATTACTACTTAATTTTCTAAGAAGCGTAGAAGGTAATATTTTTCCCTTTTTAATTGAAACAACCACTTGGAATAAGTCTTTCCAATGTGTTTCGATCAATCCCCAATCAATTACATCTTTAAATAAAGGGTCTATATGTTTGTAGTGTGTATGTTTATCTGGACGGAAAAATTTTAAATCTTTCCAATTGCGAATGATAAATCAAGATTAGTAGGAAGCTGTTCTACTCTTCGATTTTCATTTAGCAACAAAAATTGTAAAGCTTTTATAAGAGAATCATCCTGAGTCGTTGAATCCAATTTTAATAATGAAATCAATCGAAATAAAGTCTTTCTGTGACTGTTATAGAACTTTTCTAATAAGGGAAGATAGTTATTCCTGTTATACGCAGAAATGGATAAGCAATCTTGTTGCAAAGAATCGATACCGCCTTTTTCTTCAAATAACTCCGTTATTTTGCTTCCTATCATGTTCGTATCATCATACGTATGAGTCGTATGCAAAACTTCACTCAATATAGAAATAAGGTTTTCACTTATAGAACGTTGTTGTTCTTGTAAAAGAGCTAGTTTTTCTTTTCCCCTTTTATGTATCCTAGCAATCCTTTTTAAGAACATATCTATTAAATTATCTCTTGTTACAATTTGTGAGCGATAAATAACAGACAATAACAACATATACCTTTTGGCCATGCGAAAGTCTTTTATTTCCGCTGCATCCAAAGCTAGTGCTTCTGATGCAAAGTTTTTACTTTTAGAATTTGGAATCTCTTTTAATAGTTCCCCGATGTTCGACATAAAAGATGTAATAAAATCTAATTTGTTTTGTAGCTCTTTCATATGAGAAATCGAGGGACTTTTAGGAAGTTCTTTAAAATAATTAAAACCAGAATGCTTATTTTCTTGCGAAGTACGAAGTAATTCGTCTAGTTTACGTTTTTCTTGTGTTAACAAACGAGTCATAACTGTTTGACACAATCGGTTGTTAACCAGTGTCCGGACACGACGAGCAAGTCTATCTAAAGTACTGAATGCTGGCAATTCATAGCGTTCTTTAATTAATTCTTCAATTGTAACATTAATTAAATCTGGAGGATGATCCATCACATGAGAAGCATGATAGATAGCCTTTGTAGCTACATGCAAAGCATCTTTTCCAAATGCATATACCTGCAAATATTGACGAATTTCTTTTTGATGTCGATACATCACTTTTGGATTAAATTTAAGTTCTATTTCATCAGATATATTAAGACATGATCGAATATGTTGAAGCACCATCGGTGGAATATCCTTAGGACGTGGAAAGTAGCCTAATCGTTGAAAAGACTTTAACATGACTAAACAAATAAAAACTGAACTCTCTCCACGTGCTACACGATGTGCAAATATATTTTCTTCATGCGTAATCGTATAAATTGCTGCAAGTTCTTTCTTAGTTAAGTTTTGTTTAAATCTGGGATACGCTGTACGTTCAACTGAAGTCAATCTCATTGCTCCTAGTTAGAATTACACCAAAGGTGGTTGCCGCCTCTTTCATCTTACGATAAAGAGGCTGTCTTTGTCTATTATGGGTAGACCCTAATCACCCATTGGTTAGTTATTGAAAACACTCGGTTCTAACTGTATGATAATTAGTTAGAAAATGAGGTGGATTTTTAAAAATGAAAATTGCTTATGCTAGAGTTTCAACTTTAGATCAAAATTTAAATAGACAAATACAGATATTAAAAGAATTTGGAGCGGAAAAAATATTCACGGAACAAAAATCTGGTTCATCTGTTCATAATAGAGAAGCATTTCAAGAGGCGCTAAAATTTGTTCGAAGTGGAGATACATTTATGGTGGAAGCAATCGATAGACTTGGGCGTAATTATGATGAAATTATTCAAACTGTTAATTACCTAAAAAGAAAAGAAGTGAAGTTAATTATTACCAGCCTACCTATTATGGCAGAAGCAATTGGAAATTCTTTATTAGATAAATTTATTAAAGATTTAATCGTTCAAATCTTAGCTATGATTGCGGAACAGGAACGAACAGAAACGAAAAGGAGACAAGCACAAGGAATTTCAATAGCAAAACAGAAAGGAGTTTATAAAGGAAGACCGACTCTTTATTCTCCAACAGCAAAGGACCCTCAAAAAAGGTTAGTATACAATCGAGTAATTGAAATGTTAAATAATGGCGAAGCCATTTCTCATATTGCAAAAGAAAACGGTATAACTAGGCAAACTGTATATAGAATAAAGAACGCCATATCTAATTCAGACAGTTATATGGAGGTATAAATGAAAAGTTCGGATTCTCAATTAAAAAGTCGTGGGAAAATTACATTTGAAGATTTACAGCACTATAATAATCACTCAAAGCTTGAATTATTAGAAATGATTAAATCAAAAGAAGCATATAAAAGAACTATCGCTATAAAATTACTATCAGAGAAAAAAGATTTAAAAGATGATTTGATTCGTTTGTTTCTTCAAACTCTTACACAAGAAAACAAACTTTATACAAAAATTGAATTATGTGACGCACTTTCAAAAGGTAATGTTCAGTCTGCTAAGATTATGGTCGAATATTTAGGGCAGATAGGCAATAATCAACATAAAGTATTACCTACTAATGGTTTCAATAAGAAAAGTTATCCTTTGCCGAGGGACATTATCGCCAGAACTTTAGCTCATATGAAAAAAGAGATTCTACCAGTTTTATTGGATGTACTAAAGACAAATAATACTCTTGCAATTAGAGAGGTCATTGATGCAATAGGGTTTATGTGTTTTTACCAAAAACTACATTCAAACTATCAAATTATCGATGCACTTTTACTATGTTTAAAGACCAATTTCAATGATGATATTACTCGCTGGAAATTGGTTAGAGCTTTTGAAAGTTTTAACGATATCAATGTTATTCACACTCTTTTGGCCATCGAAAAAAATGATGGTCAGCCGATTATAAGAAATGAAGCTAAAAGATCCCTGAGAATAATAAATAGCCGAACTGGAAATTGAAAAATGACTTATCCTATTGATAAGTTATTTTTATATCTCAATTATCAACAATATAATTTAACAAAACCAAAAAATAAAAAACGTAATTGGAAATAAAAGTGAGCCTATGACCTATTTTTACACGTATCTCGGCTGTACCCCAGTGTAAAACTTGCCCATTAGCGACAGATTCTCTTTGCCAAAAAGTCTTTAAAATCAAAATGGAGACAGATATTCGGAAATATAGCGCCCCGGGTCGTGGATCAGAAGCATGGAAAAAGCTTTACAATCAAAGAAGTGCTGTCGAACGAGTGAACGCATACTTAAAAGAATTCTTTCAGTTAAAAAATGTCCGATATCGACCTTGTGACGCTTGTTTATAACGCCTCGAAGTTAGCGGTAGATCGTATCAATCAGAAAATGAAAGACATGAATCAAGCCGCTTAGCATTTTCAAAAAACATACCTTTAAAATTCTGCCCACCCAACTGTGGAAAAGAAACCATTATGAAATTGATTCAGATAATAATATTAAAAGTTATATGGGTTAAATTATTAAAAATAGATTATATTATTCTGTAATTACCCCTTGTTTTCATGTAATTATGCATATCCAAATAATGGGATGTGGTATATGAAATATTATGATGTTATATTACAAAAGTTTTATGCACCTAATTTTTTCCTATTTAATTAGGATGATTACAGTTTACATACAAATATTAAAATAAAATTTTTATGTTTTATAAAGAAAGGATTTTGTTAATATAATCATTTTTATATCCTAAAGTCCTTACGTAAGAATATTGATATATTATTGTCGACTTTTATCAATTTATACCGAAAAAATATAGTGTTTTAATAAACGTATCCAGTTTTCGCATGTTATAAGAGGTAAAAGAAATAGTATTTTGTAAATAAAAAAATATTATTTATTTCTTTTATATTTATAGTCTAAGCAAATAGTTTTGTAGTAAAAAAAGAGTTGCTAGGCAGTGAGCAATTCATTTTGCAAGGATTAAAAGAACAAGATCAAGTGCTTATGAAACATGTACGGGAGATACAAGAAACAAAAAAGTTATTGGTAGCGGTTCAAGAAAAAAAGTGGCGGCAATTTTGGAAGTCATAATGTCGGAAAAAGAAGAATAGAAATATAGCATACATAGAATAAGGAAATGCAGTATAGGTCAGTTTACAAGCATTCCTTCGCTACTGTTATTTTATTATTTTTATATAATTTATTAGAACTTTATTTAAAGTATTACATTAGGTTAAATAAAAGAGAAAGAAAATTCGGATATATATAAAAAAATAATATAACAATAAAACAATAATATACTAGCTTTTGGTAAGGGAACTAGAAGGGAAGAATTTTAAATGAAAAAAATTAAAAAATTATGTATGTTAGGTCTTTCTTTTGCAATTCTTGGTTCTGCAGTTCCTACATTAGCGGCTAATACAGGAGATACAGACTGGAGTAATGTTTATCAATGGGATAGTCCATATGATCATACTCCAGCTAGAAAGAAAGAAAATAAAACAGCTTATTATAATTACGTTCAAGAAACAGATGGTATTGGTTATATGAATATTTGGGCTGCTTTATATGATGGTCGAGATGTTTCTGATGGACATTCATATAAAGTACAAGCAGGTGATAAAACAAAATTATATAATATGGCTGTAGAATGGTATGATTATGGTATCTCGGTAAGAATTGATTCATCAAGATATTGGAACGGAACATCATCTGGTGTTTGGAGTCCTGACAGTATTTAATATTGTTTGCTATTATTTATTTTATTAATGATTAATTAATTTTAATGGTTCCCTTACCTTATGATTTTAGAAAGGATATAAAAATAATGATACAATTTTGGTTTTTACGTGTAAAAAGAAGTTATTTTTATTATGCTCTTTTTATAGGTTTGATTCTTTCATTTACACATTTAATAATAAATGTTATTCCATTGATGAAATTTAATAATATTATATTTACCCCCTATACTTCGTGGATGTCTGCAAGTTTTACAAGTGTTATTCCTATTTTATTTTTCTTGATTTTACCATTAATTTCAAGTTTACCTGTATCAACTCTTTTTAAAGATGATAAAGAAAGTGGCCTTCTTAATATAATTTTAATAAAGACTACTAAGAAAAAATATTTTTCAGGGTTATTTGTAGTAACTTTTTTAATTGGATCTATTGTAATAGCTATTTCGTTATTGGTAAATGCTTTAGGAAGTTTTTTATTTTTACCTAATTTGTTACCTGATGAAATTGTTAATAGAAATATTGGAATGAATAGTGGTGCGACAATATTAGTTGATTTGTATTATAATCATCCTTTTATTCATATGATGTTAAATATCTTAATTTGCTCTATATTTGGAGGTATTTTTGCTGTCTTTTCTTTAAGTATTTCTTTTTGGATAAAGAATAAGTTTATTGTTCTTGTAGGTGGATTTATAGTACAGATTGGGTTATTAGTTATAAATATGCTTATTTTTTCTGAAAAAGCAATAACACCTTTCTTCTTTTTACCGGAAAATGCGAATGTTTTACCTATTAATATATGGATTGTTTTTGGTGTAGGAATTATTTTATTTTTGGTGTCTTGTGTAATATATTTTGTTGGAGTTAAATCTTATGATATTAATTAATCGTTTGTTTATAAATCAGTTTATAAAGTTTTGGTCTTCTTGGAAGATGAATCTTTTTTGTTTTTTATTATTAAGTGGTTTTATTGAGTATTCTTTTTTTCATCAAATAAAATTGCATGAGACAATAGATTTTTTCAATATTATAGAAATAATTCAAGATAGGTATATGTATTTATATATTTTTATTCCTATAGTATTGTTGCAATTAGGTATTTTTCAATCAACTGGTTTAAATGAAATTGTTGCATATAGAAGAAAAAGTTATGAATTTGTAATAGGATTAATAAATACTTTTTTAGTGTTATTAACTTTTCTTTTATTTTTCATAGTGGTTATGAGTTTGACTAATATTTTTTATATTTATAATGATAGGTATATAGATGATGTTTATGTGTTTTTTATTAGTCAATTATACATGTCTATATTGTTAGGATTAGTATGTATATGTTTAATATGGTTAATTGTAAAAGTATTAACAAATAATCGTTTTATAGCTTTCATAGTTACATTATTTATTTCATTTATTGAAAATTATTTAAGTAGTAAATTTAAATTATCTTTATTTTGGGGTAAATCTTTTGAAGTGAGTATAGATCAGTCTATCTTAGCTCATTACTTTGGGATTTTTTCTTTAATTGGAGTAGTTTTAATATTAGTTAGTGTATTTTATTTATTTTCTATGAAAAAGGAATATTTATCATGACATTTCT